>NZ_AP028127.1:1742500-2042500 GCF_037076425.1 Turicibacter faecis
AACAACAATTCCATTTTCTTGACTATTCATAATTTGCACACGTTTACTTAAATCCTCCACTTTTCTTTTCTTAGCCTCTTTAGAAGCTAGATCATAATCTCCATCTCGTGTCAGTACTACATTAACACCTTGAAGCTTTAAATAATCCTCTACTTTTTTCGTAATAGATAGAACAATCTCCTTTTCAATGACACCACCTGCTGATGAGGCCCCACCATCTTTTCCACCATGTCCCGCATCTAAAACTACCGTCACTGACGATTTATTATTCCACTTATCTTGATACTTTCCTAGTATAACTGGAATAAAGCTTAAAAACAACACGATTACTAATAACATTATACTTATTGTTTTCTTCATCCTCATCACCTTTGCGATTCTTTTTTTACAAGCTTATGAAGGACCAATACCAAATATAATAAAAGCTCTAAAATTCGCAAATTAATTACTTTTTCACTGCACTAGGAACACCAACCGACGTTTTTCTTGGAGGCACATCCTTTAACACAACGGCATTTGCTCCTATCATGCAGCCTTGTCCTAGGGTAATATTCCCAAGAACCTTTGCACCTGCACCAATTGTAACCCCATCTTCAACGGTCGGATGTCGCTTCCCACTCGAGTCCCCACGTCCAACTCCCCCGAGAGTAACCCCGTGATACATTGTTACATCATCCCCAATCACACTCGTTGCCCCTATCACAACACCAGTGCCATGGTCGATAAATAAACGTTTACCGATGGTAGCAGCCGGATGAATCTCAATATTCAAAACACATCTAACAATAAACATCATCATCTCAGCTAACAGCTTGAAATGATGTTGATATAAAAAGTGAGCTATGCGATACCAGAAAATAGCTTGAACCCCAGGATATAATAAAATAATCTGAAAAATATTTCGCGCAGCAGGGTCCCTTCGCTTAATTGAGTCAAAATATTCTCTCACTTCATCTCTTCCCTTCTTTATCTATGCTTGTTATTATCGTATGAAGTTTATAAAAAGATTTGATTAAAAGTATTCACTATTTTTCAAAAAAGGTGAATTTCCCCCCACTTTTAGAAAAACCGTGATTAGACATTAATCTATCTTATAAAACATCCCATTTATCTTTTCAAAACACATTAAACCACCCCCTTCAAAAATTAGGCTACGCTAAACAACTAAATCTCCTCATAAAATAAAAACCCCTCCTGTCTTTTCCACACAAAAGGGGTTTATCATTATTTTTTCTTACCTTCTAATTCCTCAATTCGTTGTTGCTGTGTTTCCAGTCTTTCGATTAATCGTTGGTGATTTTCTATTAATTGATGACTTATCTCCTTTAAATGTCTAATCTCATGATTTTGATTATCAATCATTTGCTTCATTTGTTTTCTATGATCATCTTCAATCAACGCGGATAACGCCTCTTTTAGATTATCCGCAACAAGATTCTCTAAATACCAAATCACATCTTTTGAACGATGTCGATACTTTTCAGGTAAAACTGTCTTCTCAACGAGTTCGCTTTCTAATTGAGAAATTTTTTGATCTATTTCATGAATTTCTTCTCGTAAATGATTGGCCAACAAGGAATGTTCAATATGTTGATAATCATAGCTCTCTTTCGCCTCGTCTATCACAGCTTCTAGAGTTGGGATTGAAAGAGGTTTTTTTTGTTTTAAATAATATTTAACCCCCACATAATAAAATAAATAAATCAATAACACAATAACAACAAACGAAAGAACCACCGATAAAAACTTTACACCGATCATAAAAAGCAAATAAGAAATAAGGACCCCAATAATTAAATCTAGTAACAGAGCTACCTCCCTAAAATCTTTTAAATTAAGACATAATTCCTCATACTTTTGATGCGCCTTAAAATCCTCACTCCCATAATACTTTTCTTTTACCGAAGCAATATACTCCTTTTGTGTACTCTCAATTGTTAATACCAATGTTTTTTTCTTTTCTGCGCGTTCTTGTTCAAAATATCTCATTTGACTCATTAATTCATCCGTCATCCAAAGATTACTTATTAAATCCTTTTTCGATAATTGACTTACCTCCGTCATCCTTCCCTCTCCTTCCTAAAACATCTTTTCTTTCTTCCCCGCTTAGTTAAGACAGGACTAGGTTCCCTCTAAAAGGAACAGGTGTTAAGTTATATTTTTATTTTACTACTCTTTTCACCTTTTGTCTTTTTTCAATTAATATATGACACAATTAATTAATCTATGACTTCATTCTATATGCAATATCGCCTGATAATCCCTTAATAACTCATATCAAGAATCCTCTACCTTTTTAAGATGTACTCCCAAACTTAGTGGCAAAAGGGTGACAAATCGTTATTTTTTATCTCTGACGCCCTTTAAATGATGAAAAAAAGACTTTCCCGCTAACTGACGAGAAAGTCTTAAAATCGTTAATATGACGTTATTTTAAACGTGCTTCTAACTCTGCTTTTAATGCTTCATTACCTGGTTTTCCAAGTAAAGCAAACATATTTTTCTTGTAGGCCTCTACACCTGGTTGATTAAATGGATTTACTCCTAAAATATAACCACTCATTGCACATGCTTTTTCAAAGAAGTAAACTAAATATCCAAAGCTATATGCTGATAATTCAGGAACATCGATAATAAGATTTGGTACTCCTCCATCAACGTGTGCTAATAACGTTCCTTGGAATGCCTTTTTATTAACGAAGTCAATGGTTTGACCAGCTAAATAATTTAATCCGTCTAAATCAGTTTCTTCGGCCTCTAATACCACTTCACGAGTTGGTTTTACAACATTAATAACAGTTTCGAATAAGTCACGACGACCTTCTTGAATAAACTGTCCCATTGAATGTAAATCTGTTGAGAATGAAGCTGAAGCTGGGAAAATTCCTTTTTGGTCTTTACCCTCAGATTCTCCAAATAATTGTTTCCACCATTCATTAAAGTAAAGTAACGCTGGTTCGTAGTTAATTAACATTTCAATCGTTTTACCTTTTGAGTATAACGCATTACGGATAACAGCATATTGATAAGCTTCATTTTCTGCTAAGTTAGGGTTAGCATATTCTTGACGAGCATCGTTTGCCCCTCTCATCATTTCCTCAATATTAATTCCACTAACGGCAATCGGTAATAAACCTACCGCTGTTAATACTGAGAAACGTCCACCAACATTATCTGGAACGATAAATGATTCATATCCTTCACTTGTTGCTAATGTTTTTAAAGCTCCTTTTTGTGCATCAGTTGTTGCATAAATACGTTTATTTGCTTCTTCACGTCCTACTTTTTCAATTAATAATTTTTTAAACACACGGAAAGCAATTGCTGGCTCAGTTGTTGTCCCTGATTTTGAGATAACGTTAATTGAGAATGTTTTATCCACTAAATATTCAACTAATTCTTGAACATATGTCGAAGAAATATGATGCCCAACAAAAATAATTTGTGGTGCTTTACGTGTTGTCTTATCTTGTAAGTTATAAAAGTGGTTATTTAATGCCTCAATTGCTGCGCGAGCTCCAAGGTAAGATCCTCCGATTCCGATAACTAATAAAACGTCTGAATCAGATTGAATTTTAGCAGCTGCTTTTTGAATACGAGCAAATTCATCTTTATCGTAAGATTCAGGTAAGTCAACCCATCCTAAAAAGTCATTACCTGCTCCAGTTTGCTCATGAATTCGTTTATGAAGTACATTCACTAATTCAGTTGCATAATCTAGTTCATGTTGTGCAACAAAAGACGCTGCGTTCTCATAATTAAATGATAGGAATTTTCCCATTTTCTAGTCCTCCTTGTTAACCCTTGCTATTTTATCGAGTGAATCTCGAATCCAAATGGGTAAGTGTTGGGCAAGCGGTGCAAATCCATTCGAAGTCTCAAAATTAGAGGCCTTCATACGATTATTTCGGCCACTATAATTGGAAATTCCTTTTAAAGTTAACCGTGCTTGTCGGTTGTCAGAGTCAAACTTAAGAATTTTTACATCAATATACTGACCGATATTCACAAAATCACGTATATCCTTGACATATCCATCAGATAATTCTGAAATGTGAATAAGCCCCTGGCACTCATCACTCAACTGGACAAACGCTCCATAAGGTTGAATACCTGTGACCTTTCCTCGTACGATACTCCCTTCTTTGATTTTCATTATTTACACCTCAGTTCATACATACATTCTCATTATATCATATAAATTTTTCCCATATAATCGCAATTATGAATTTTTTTTAACTTTATAAAATTTTAATTCTTCATTAGGAACAACGCCCCACCCGTTTAGGTTTTCGATTATTACGCTAAGCCGCCTTATCGTTAACAATAAAAAAGAAGCCTTGGACCACAGTCCCAAGACTTCCTAAACAATTATTATTTCATCATCGCCGAACTATGTTTATGGCGATGCACCTTATCCGGATAAGCATACGCGATTGCAGCATTAATGGCTACAACAACCTCACCAAATCCAGTCGTAATCATTTTAATTTTCCCATCAAAGGTACAAGCATCTCCTGCTGCAAAAATACCACTTACACTCGTCTGTTGAGTGATATCTACACGCAACGCATTTTTTTCTAATTCAATATCCCAATTCTTAATTGGCCCTAACGATGAGATAAATCCGTATAAAACAATAATTTCATCTACCGAAAGGATTTTTGTTTCCTCTGTATCTACATTAATCAGCTCTACTTGATTCGCACGATCGCCCTGTCCCATCACATCTTTAGCAATGTATGGAGTTAAACAAGTAACATTCGCTTGTTTTAACCTTTCAACGCTAGACGCATGTGCTCTAAATTCATTACGTCGATGAACAATAGACACACTTTTAGCAACACCATCAAGCATTAACGCCCAGTCAACTGCTGAGTCTCCCCCACCAAAAATAACAACATCTTTTCCTTTAAATGTCTCCATTGTCGATACAAAATAGTGGATATTAGTAAACTGTTCAGCACCTCCAACATCTAACTTTCGAGGTGTAAAGGCTCCATTTCCGGCGGTAATAACAATAGAACGTGAATAATGACATTCTTGATCCGTACAAATTTTAAAGGTTCCATCTTCTAACTTTTCAACCGTCTTCACATTCGTATTTGTGACGACATCAATACGATCTGTAAACTGATTCATTTGCACCTTTAATTGTTCAACCATTTCCCCCGCTTTAATTTTTGGGTGCCCTGGTAAGTCATAGATATATTTTTCTGGATAGAGTGCTGCAAGTTGCCCCCCAAGCTCTGGTAATGCATCAATAATCTTCGTTCTCATTCCGTGCATTCCCGCGTAAAATGCTCCGTAAATTCCTACGGGGCCTCCGCCAATAATTGTTAAATCATAAATTTCATTTTTCATCAGATCCACCTCGTCTTTGTTAAAATAACCCAAACTGTTTCCATTTATTATTAGTATATCTAAAACTTTCAATACAAACAATGTTTATACATTAAAAAATTATTTTCTAGCCCTAGATGAGGTGTAAACACCATCCATAAATTAAAGCAATCGCTATTCCAAATAACGTACCAGCCAGTGTTTCTAATGGTTCATGGCCAAGTAATTCTTTTAGCTTTGTTTGATAAGTTTTATCCTGAAAAAACAACACATTGCCGCTATTAACTAAATCATCAATTAAATGATTTAGTAGCTTAGCATGCTCTCCCGCATGGCGTCTAATCCCCATTGCATCATATATGACAACCGAAGCTAAACAAAAAGAGATAGCAAATGTGGTTGAATGAAAACCATCTAAAACGGCAACGGCCGTCGTGAGTGCTGCAACAAAAGCAGAATGTGAGCTTGGCATTCCTCCAGTTGAAAAAATGAGCATCGGTTGCCATTGCCTTTTCATGAGCAAGTGAAGAGGTACCTTAATCACCTGTGCTAAAATATTCGCTAAAATAGCGCACTCTAAAGCATAGTTTAACCACATAAAACGATCTCCTTTTAGTTCATATTATTGCTGACGGCGATGGGCGATGCGACTCGCTGCCGCGGCAGCAATCGCGCCCACTAAATCATCCATAAACGTTTGACAACACCCATCTTTTTTACCACTTCTATCAATTTCGCCTAAAATACCAGGTTTTAATTTATCTATATATCCATAATTAGTAAAACCAATCGATCCATAAACGTTTAAAATCGAAAAAGCTAAGACCTCATCAATTCCATATAAAGAATAGTCATGATCAACCATCTGTTGTAATGGATCCCCTAACATGTTCATTTCTGCTAATTCATCCAGTCTTATCCCTGTTAAAACTGCATTTTGAACCTCACGTTTCTTTAACACAGAACGCACATTTTCTAAACAAATATCAAGCGTTAACCCCTCATAATAACTTGATTGTAAAAAATAGGTTAATTCTGCAATTTGTTCAAGCGTTACCCCTCTATCATTAATTTTACGAATAACTAATTCTTCTAATTCTTTTCGTTCCATATAAATTCATCCCTTCAATTATCATATTTACCTGTCACTTACGCATAGATATAGAGTAGAAAGTATTTTAAATTTGAGGATGATCCGAATGAAGGAGCTAATTAATTGGTATTATCAACTCCAAATTGACCATTTAGAACAATTAAACGATATCTACTATACGAAATTAGGTGACCACTACATTTATATTATATCAGTTGGAAAGGAGAAGAACACAATTTTTTTCCACCTTTTACAACTTTTACAATATAATAACTATCAACGTATTCTATTATCTAAGGACAATACAACAACCGTTTTATTTGAAGGAGAGCATTATTACGTCCTACAATCGAGCGTCATTTTACATGAATATATTGATATTCGCACGTTACAAATTCCTACGATTTATCCAGAACCGTATGAACTTGCACCCGAATTAAAGGAACGTTGGACAGGAAAAAATCGATTACATGAAGAACAGCTAAACGTCTTAATTGAACAATTATCTGCTGAGAATCGTCTCCTATTCTTCGACCTAGCTACTTATTATATTCATCTAAATGAGCAGGCTTATACATTTATTAATGAACTTTCAGATATAAAATATCCAGTTTCATTATGCCATATGCGTCTTACTCCAACGACATATAAAGTTGAATGTTTCTGTCCTAAATTGCTAACGCTAGATAATAAAGCTAGATGCTACTGTGAGTATATCCGTCACCTTTATCTCGCTAATCAAGACCTCGTTCAGGTAAGAACCTTTGTCCAAATTATTAACAGGGTTAATCCATTAACAAATGAGGAATGGAAACTTCTATATGCCCGACTCTTCTTTCCAACGCACTTTTATGATGCTCTATTTAACTTAAGAGAAGGGGAAGATATCGATATCCCCCTAATCTATGAGCAAGCACTTTCCTATGCCAAACTCCTGTACCAACTGCCGTATGAAATCTATCAAAGTACGTTAATTGAACTACGTATTCCAGAATGGGTCAAAGCGGAGGCATTATCGAAAAATTAAAGAAAAGAGTAAAAAAAGAGATCCCACTTGAATATACCTAGTAAAGGACCTCTTTTTTTTTTACATTAAATATTCATCAACATTCTCAACACCGATAACACCTGGGACTTCTTCTAATAAGATCTGTTCAATCCCATCTTTTAAAGTAGAATCCATAGAAGCACATCCCACACAAGCACCTAACATCTGAACATAAACGATCCCATCTTCAAACTTTACATACTCTACGTCTCCACCATCACGTTGGAGATACGGTCTTAACTTTTCTAAAATCTCAACAATCTGTTTTTCTGTTTCATTCATCGATATCACCTCACCAGTCATTAATTAGATTATAAAACGTCCTATCTAAAAAGTAAACAGATATACATAAGGAGGAATTGATTTGCAACCTATCTTTTTTACGAAGCTAACAACAGCTAGCACCTGTTACATTATCTTAAATTACCTTGAACACCCCGTTCTCCCTTTAGATTATACCCATTTAGCCCAAAAAATGACCCATGAAGAAACTGGAATTAGTGCCGATGGACTCATTATCTTGCTTCCCTCAGATCAGGCAGATGCGAAAGCCATTTTTTATAATAAAGATGGGTCATTAGCCAATACGTGTGCTAACGGACTAAAACTCATCGGATATCATCTAGCGGAGATTGGACGGTTTACCGAGCCTTCAATTACAATTGAAACACGCACCACTCTTGCCACACTGAGTTTGGATCACTCGATAATATCGGTTGATTTAGGAATCCCTTATCCTTTAAACAATCTGTCAACCCCCCTTACACTGAATAGCCCAATCAGTGAGTTTTGCGAAGAAATTTCAACCTCATCTGAAAATTGGGAAGCAGATACGATTTCCATTGGAAATCCTCACTTTATTATTTATACAGATGATGATCACGAATATTTTCAAGATGAAATGAAATATCTGTCGAGTCAAAATGATGTCAATATAGGGGTTTTAACGATTATTCACCCTAGCGAAGTTCTTCTCACGACGTACGAACGCGGTCTGGGATTTACTTCTTCATGTGGAACAAATGCGGCAGCTGCTATTGCAAGTGCGGTCGCTCGGCGTCTTGTTAAACCTTACGATTGGGTAACGGTCCACTGCAGAGGGGCTGACCTTCAGCTAAAATGGGATGAAAATGGACACCTTATTGAAAAAGGATCCTGTACGAAAGTCTGTTGTGGAACGTACTTTTACCAAGAACAAGAATAAAATAAAAAGCCCATCGAGGGCTTTTATTTTATTGTTTTAAATCGACCATTCCGTTAAATCTTTTAAAATGTGAGTCGGAGGCGTATCATAATTCATGACTTCATCCCTTGTTGAGACACCACCTTCAATATAAATCGTTGGCATTCCCGCATGAATTCCCGCCAAAATATCCGTAAAATAATTATCGCCAATCATCGCTACCTCAAGAGCGTCTAATCCAATTAACTCAAGTGCCTTTTCCATAATAATACGTTCAGGTTTCCCAATAAAAATTGGATTAACACCCGTCGCTACCGTAAGAACTGACGTCAATGCCCCATTCCCCGGTAACAATCCACGTTCTGTAGGGATGGCAATATCACCATTCGTTGAAATAAACGTCGCACCGTTGCGGATAGCTAAGCAGGCTAAACTTAACTTTTCGTAATTAATTTCCCGATCTAACCCAATAACAACATAATCCGGTTGATCATCTGTAATCGTCAACCCCTTTTCAAGCAGTGCCTTTTCTAAACCAACCTCACCAATCATAAAAACTTTCGCCTGTGGGTTTTCATCGTAAATATATTGGGCCGTCGCTAAAGAGGGCGTATACACTTGCTCTTCTGTTACTGGATACCCAATTTCTTTTAAAAGGCCAGCCACCATTTCAGGTGTTTTCGTGCTATTATTCGTTAAAAATAAATACGGAATACCTTGTGCATTTAATTTTTTTACAAAAGACAATGTCTCATTAATTACTCGTGTTCCGTGATACGCAGTTCCATCTAAATCAATCAAATATCCTTTATACATATTTCTTCCTCGCTATTTCTTTGATGTTGACCAGTCATTAGAGTATTGCTTTGCAACAATTTTTTCTACTATATAATAAGGACATCCATACGCACAATACTCGGCTAGATACTCGGGAATCGTTTCACATTTTGAGTCCAATGGCACATTTTTACGATCATTAGAATAAAATCCTTTCAAGCGCAACTGTCCCCCAGAAAAGTCACCAACAATATAATCGTACTTCTCAAGTATTTCCGTTAGCTTTTGATTAAACAATGTTTCATCAAACTCTATCAGATGAGTTTTCACTAATCGATAACGGTAGCGACTCATCACGTATCACCCCTTTACTTCGTCTATATTGACACTATTTTATCACAAACTATAAAAAATCACTATTCTTTACGATTAAAACAGCTCTTTACGATTAAAACAGCGAGATATCAATCTAGATTCAGTATTAATAACTAAAAAGCAAGCAGCTAAACATTTATCTGACGTTTTACATCTCTTTTAAAGCAACCCCTTTTTTATTCTATCCATGGAAACCACATCCGTTGTTCGATAAATTTCTAATGCAATAGGATATTTTCCATTCCGTCCTTCACACTTTGATCAGGAGAAGCACTTGGTTTCTTTGCCCCCGTTTCACCCGCTTCATTTGTAAAAGGACTAAGCGGTGTCGTACTACTGCTACTTCCTATATAATAATACTCCGGAATTTCACCCGAAATCATTTTAATGACAAGCGGTGTTGATACATTCACAACCGTTTCCTCTGACTTAAGTGGTAACCCAACTTTCAAACGGACACTAACTGTCAATAAGATTTCAAGCATCGCACTATTAATTCCATAAGGTTTAACATTCGTCTTAATATCAGTTTGTGCGTTTCCCATAACGGTCGCAGAAACCGGGAACCTAGGGCCATACTCATGCAATAAAGATAAATTTAAAGCAGCCGTAAGTGGGACAGTAAGCAATACACCGTCCTCATATGGTCCACCATATATACTATCTAATCCTAATTCACTCAGATCGCCACTTTCAACCAAAAGCAATTTTTCCTCAACTTCCTGAGAGGTAGAAACGAGTAATTGATTCAATTTCGGCGTGTTAATATAAACCTGGCTCACATACCCCTCTTTATTCTCATTAAAGCGAATGACATCATCAATATCAAAAGATACCAGTTCGCTATTTCCAACTGCCTCCTTGATAATCAAACTCGCGAGGTTCACGGTTTGGACGGACGCATAATCAACTACAATTGCATACACATTATGATACACAAAATAAGCCCCGTAAACTAGGCCTCCGATTACGCCAATACCGATTAACCGTCGTTTCCATTTCTTTAAAAAGTTAGATTTCCTTTTCCCACTTCTTTTTCTTCGTCTCATGCGCCTTGACACTCACCAACACCCCGCTTTTATTCTTGCTTTAATATATACATATTCATCCCTTTCTACCACTTGAACTAAGTTCTATAAAAGGACTAAATAAATAATTTCATTAAATCCCACCCTGTATCGACTCACTCACTAATCTGACTATTCATCGAAAATAAAAACGATTATTGTACAAATTACACTTCTCATCTTTCTCCCCCACTCACGCATAATCAACCATCATTTCGACACTTCAACACTCTATCCAACCTATCCGTGTATCTGCCCCCCTCATTTATTACCAATATTTGATATACGTTGACATTTCTAATAAATGTCTTTTATAATAATAGTTATATATATATTACAAATAATTGGGATTTAGAGGTGAGGAATTTTGGCGAATATTAAAGACGTCGCGAGACACGCTAACGTTTCCGTAGCAACGGTCTCACGAGTTATAAATAATAAAGGTTACGTGAATGAGCATACAAAAGAATTAGTTTTAAAGGCTATTAAAGATTTAAATTATGTTCCAAATGAAATAGCCCGATCGCTTTATCGAAAATCATCAAAAATCATCGGTATCATTATCCCAGATTTAAAAAATGAATTTTTTAATGACATGATTGCTGGGATTGAACAAGTTATCTTACAGCATGGTTATAAAACGATGCTATGTACATCAAGGGAAAGTCTAGAGCGCGAGAAAGAGTATCTTCAAATTTTCTCTACGAATAAAATAGATGGTCTCATTCTATGTTCAAACTCACCCGACATTGCATCATATATTAACTTAGATATTCCCATCGTGGGACTAGATCGCATGATCAGCACCGAAATTCCTTCGGTTACCGCCGATAATTACATGGGAGGCATTCTAGCTGCTAATCGCCTCATTGAGGCTAATTGTAAAAACATTATTCAATTAAGAGGGCCTCATACGTTAACTCCTGCTAACGATCGATCGGAAGGTTTTTTACAAACACTTAAAAAACATTCGGACATCCAAGTTCAAAGCCTTGAACTTGAGTTTACCTCTGATACCACTCAAACGGATATTCAAGAATTTTTAAAGCAAAATCCAGAAATCGATGGAATTTTTTCAGCAAGTGACTTAATGGCTGCGAACTGTATCCGTTGTTTAAAAAAATTAGGACGTCGAGTTCCTGAAGATATTAAAATCATCGGGTATGACAACATTAGTATTTGTGAGTATACTGATCCGACGATTTCAACGATTGCACAACCCATTACAGAAATGGGGGAAATGGCCGCCGAAACCTTATTTAAACTCATTAATAATGAACCGATTAACCAGCTTCACATGACACTTCCAGTCGAACTCATCGAACGTGAGTCTACTAAAAGTGAATAGAGCCTTTTATCATGCTCCTAAAAATTTCTTTTTCAAAAAAAGCAGTTGGACTTTTTATCCAACTGCTTTTTTATTTTATCGAATGCTCTCCTCTGTTTCTGGATCAAAAAAATGACATTTATTCATATCAAAGGCCAACTCTAACTGAAGATTACCTGCCACTAAAAAGCGGGAATCTATCACTGCCACGACTGACTGCGATTTAACGGTTGTTGTTATAATAACTTCATGACCAAGTAATTCCATCATTTCAATCGTTGCCTGATATTTGGCCTCTTGATATGTATCTAGAACGATAGGGTCAGCATAAATGTCCTCCGGTCGAATTCCCAAGACAATCGGCCGTTCTAAATAACCCCTTTTTTTCAATAAGGTAACCTTCCCCTTTGGAATGCGCAATGAAAAATCATCAATAACAAACGTATCCCCTACGACATTCCCCCGCAGAAAATTCATCGCATAAGATCCGATAAACCCGCCTACAAACATATTTAGAGGAGATTCATATAACTCCTTCGGAGAGGCGACTTGTTGTATCCCCCTCTCATTCATCACAATAATACGTGAGGCCATAGTCATAGCCTCTAGTTGATCATGGGTGACATAAAGGGTTGTCGTTCCTAACCGCTTGTGTAATCGCATAATCTCTAAACGCATGGCCCCGCGTAACGGAGCATCTAAATTAGATAACGGTTCATCCATTAATAATAATTTCGCCTCTCTTACCATCGCTCGCCCTAAAGCCACGCGTTGCTGTTGTCCCCCAGACAATCCTCCAGGTTTACACGTTAAATAAGCTTCAAGCCCTAAAACAGCAGCAGCCTCTTTAACCCGACGATCTATTTCCCTCTTCGATAACTGTTGCGACTTTAAACCAAACGCCATATTATCATAAACTGTAAAATGCGGATATAATGCATAGGACTGAAAAACCATCGCGATGTTTCTATCTTTCGGCGAAACCTCATTCACCAACATTCCATCCACATAAATCTCTCCTGAGGAAACCTCTTCAAGCCCTGCTATCATTCGCAACAACGTTGATTTTCCACATCCCGATGGTCCCACCAAAACGATAAACTCCCCGTCCAACACCTCTAAATTAAACTGACTGATGACCGAATTCCGCCCCCCCTTATAACATTTACAAACATTTTTCAACTTTAATTGCGCCACCTTTACTCCCCCAATATTACGCATTCATCCTTCACAAATCCCTCTTTGCCCCCTATTTCACCATAAATTTATACGCATCCTTCCTGCTTTATCATAGTATATATTAAGTATATCATTCTTTATCTTTAGCACGGTAAACTTATTGTCGTTTAAAATAAAAAATGATTTACGATCTTTATACGAGGAGGTTTATTATGCCTAAAAGTATTTCTATTTCCCAACTGAATCAATTGATGAGCACAAAGCCCCAACCCATCATCATTGACATTCGTGAACCTTATCAATTTGCGGGTTATCATCTTAATACGGCCGTTAATATCCCTTATCAAACACTCGTCATGTACCCCGAACGTTACCTAAATCGTACCACCACCTACTACTTAATTTGTGAGCATGGCGGTGAAAGTTACCGTGCCTGTATGATGCTCGAGTCAAGCGGCTACCATGTCATCAGTATTGCCGGTGGGTACAGCAATATGCGTTATCGATATTAAAAAAGTGAGCTCAATGGCTCACCTTTTTAATATCTAAGTCAAGATTAATAGTTAAATAATGACCCTACACAACATCAAGATTCCTGCCTAAACAAGTGTCGCAACGTGTGAATACGCACCTCAGTTACAAATAAAATCGCTTAGGAATGGGCGTTTGAAACGTTTGAAGCTCCTTTGTAATAGGGTGGATAAATCCAACAAAGTAACTATGTAATAAATGTCCCTCACTTAAAACAATCGCTTGTTCATCATACAGTGTATCTCCCACTAAGGGGTGACCTAAATGTGACAGATGAACACGAATTTGATGCGTTCGTCCCGTCTCGAGCGTACATTCGACGAGCGTGTTTTCCGAAAATTTTTCAAGGACACGATAATGCGTCACAGCGTCATCTCCGTCTAAAACGACTCCACGCTTTACATTTCCTTCCTGTAACCTTGCAATAGGAGCGTTAATCGTTCCAGTTCCAGATAAATCGCCCTTAACTAACGTATAGTATTTGCGTTTCATATGTTTAATCTCATCGGTCATTAAATGATGAATGTGGCGATATTTTGCAACGACTAATAATCCCGATGTATCCTTATCTAATCGATTCACAAAGTGAAGGGTCGAATCAAGTCCCCGCCTATTATAATAATGGACTAAAGCATTCGCTAATGTTTGATGAGGATACCTAATAGAAGGAATGGTCGGCAATCCCGCGGGTTTATTAATAACGAGCAAATAATCATCCTCGTATAGAATATCTAATGGATACTCATATGGTGTTAATCCTTCACTTCTTGATTCCTTTGGAAAGATAACAGTTAGCTGATCATTTAAACTTAACTGATAGCGGACGTTTTGTACACTCCCATTAACGAGGAGTTGCCCACCTCGATGTTTAGTCGCTACAATCGCCTTTTTAGAAATTCGCTGTTGTTTTAAATATTGAAGCAATGACATTCCCGCTGCTTCCTCATTAATATGAAAAGTTAAAATTAGACTCATCGTTATACTCCTATAAAAAATGCTGCTTTACTCGATTCCAAAATAATCCCTCTCGTCGTTTAAGGAAGGTGACGGAACGAGAAGATAAGGTGACCCGAATTTTCTGGATATTTTTATATGATTCATACAAATGATCCCGAGTAATCGTTACATCCTGAAAATTTTCCGATTGTAGAGTAACCGTCTGCTCTTCTGGAATAATTAATGGAGACCCGATCGTTCTAAACACATTATTATTAATCGAGGCAATCTCAGTCATCTGAAACGCTCGTAGTGTTGGGTAAACGAGTGCCCCACCTAATGATTTATTATAGGCCGTGCTTCCGGTTGGCGTCGAGAGACAAACGCCTGTTCCACGAAAAGACTCAAAAAACAAGTCATCAATCGTCACGTTTAAATGTTGCGTTCGAGAAGCATTTAAAAGCGTCATCTCATTAAAAGCATATAATTGATGACAAACTTCATGATTCGTTCGTTCACACTCACATAACACGATTGACAAGAGCGGATATTGACAAACACTCTGATGATCCTCTTGTAAAAAGTCAACCAATTCATCTAACTCACCCGGTAACCAATCCGTATAGTATCCTAAATGTCCCGTATGAATACCAATAAACTTAATCTGCTCAATTTGATTCATATAATAATGAACGGCATGCAATACCGTTCCATCGCCACCAATCGTTAAAACAATATCTGGATTTCCATGATCTATTTGAATGTTCCTCTCCAATAACTTTTCAATGAGCTGTTGTTTAACTTGCTCTGAAACTTCACGATCATTCGCGTAGATTGCTACTTTCATATTAATCTCCCTTATGTTTCTTAATGAGGTAATCTTCATTTAAAGTGACCAAATTTGTGGCTGGTTCAATCACTCGATATTCATCGGACTGTCGTTTTTCAAATGTTTTTTGTGCTTCCGCTATTTCATCTCGAATTTCTGACATTTGTCCATCTAACCATGCGGCAGCTTCAGCTGCTTGTTTTAGTCGATCTTTAATCCCTTTAGGAATTTGACCCTCATATTTATAATTTAAAGAGTGTTCAATACTTGCCCAAAAATTCATCGCAAGCGTCCTAATTTGAAACTCAACCATGACCTTTTTCATCCCATCAATCGTTTCTAAATGATAGTAGGCATGAATATGGTACGAGCGATATCCACTTTCCCGTTGCATCGAAATATAGTCGCGTGTTTCAACAATTTCTAAATCTTGACGCTTTTTAAGTAACTCCACCACCATATAAATATCTTCAACAAATTGACAATTAATTCGAATCCCAGCGATATCATATACACGACCAATTTCATGAATCGTAAGCCCCATTCGATCTAATTTATCTAAAATACTCGCAATCGTTTTAATACGGCCATCAACAAATTCAATAGGCGAATGAAGCCCCTTCGTTTTATATTGCTGGCGAATTCCCCTTAAATTGATTTTCAACTCCTGCAAGGCTAATTCATACGGCTCAAAAAAACTTAACCAATCCATTAAATTCACCTCTACTTTTGACGTTAATTTCGTTTTCATTATGTCTCACTTTATTTTTAAAATATATTAAACACTCATTGATTATATCATGTCTTTGAGTCATAATTAAATAGAGGTGAGATGCTTTATGGCGACAAATCTAGAAATTGAATTTAAAAATATGCTAACGGAAACGGAATATGACCGATTAATTCAAACGTTCAATATCCAAGAAGAGCAAATTTGGTTACAAAAAAATGTCTATTTCGATACAAAGTCCCACGATCTTAAACAAAAAGGAGCAGCCCTTAGAATTCGTGTCAAAAACAATACTTATGAGCTGACATTAAAAACAAAGCAAGACGTAGGTCTTCTCGAAACCAATCAAATCATTTCCAAATCTGAGTACAAGGCATTCAAATATGACCATGTCTTAGTCAAAGGGCCTGTTTTAGATAGTCTACTCACACTAGGCATTGATGTGGACCACCTACAAGTTATCACAGATCTTGCAACTAAACGCGCAGAAATTCCTTATCACAATGGAACCCTTGTCCTCGATAAAAGTTTTTACGGTGAAATCATTGACTTTGAAGTCGAATATGAAGTCTCAAACTTTGAAGAAGGACAAAAACAATTTGAAACATTTTTAGAAGAGTATCACATTGAACGTCGTCCCGCTCAAAATAAAATCAAACGGGCGATGGAGGCCATGAAATAAACCGTGAACTGAGCTTAAACAAGCTAGTTTTTTTCTATCCGCCCTCGAAATGGGTAACCTCAAGACCCTACCGAGTCAATTATATATCTAACTATAAAACTAGCTTAAACAAGCTAGTTTTTTTCTATCAACTTTCTAACTTTAAATCCTATATTCTGTAAGGATTTAATCACGCATCCAACTAGAAAACTCATTTAAGAAAAGTCTTTTATTTGTTTCCAGCGCTCCCCTAACTGAGCATCCTCAATTAAATAAGGATCTAATTGTGCGTATAGACGTGGCCGTTTAACATATTCAAAATACCCAAATTGAGACTTAAGCATTCCAAAGTGAACTAATAGGTCTAAATAACATTTAAGTCCAACAAGACAATGAGGGCCCTCCTTCAGTCGATAAAGTCCTTTTAATTTTTTTTGAATGTCAGATAAAGTAAAAACATCTTGCTCCTTATACTCACTCATGATGCATAAAACAACATAGGCCTGCCAAATAAATAATGGTTTTGTATAAACGGCACCCTCAATGGGCCACCCAATCACCGAAGGTAATAAAGATAGATTAATTAAAAATGGAGCACACAACCTTAAAAGGGCATACTCTTTTCGTTGATAAGCGGCAAACTTATGACAGCGGAAATCTTTTTTAAGGGCTAACCAATCCTCTAACCGGCGATTAACACGTAACTGATCATCTTCTACCACCTGTTGAATCGTTAATTGATCTAATGAAAAAGTCTTCCTTATCGCCTCAATTTCTCGTTGGTTCATCCAAACAATCTGGTTAAAAATCGTAACCTTTCGTTCCCGCCAATTTAAATGAATTAAGGGCTGCTCTTTTTGTAACCTCATCACTCGGTTAACGCGATAAGTCGTTTTTAATCGGTTCAACTCACCAATAAAAATCCAAATCACTTCAACCCGCGCATGGCGATAATCGGATATTCGTTGTTGGAAGACCTCAGGGGACATCATACTCTTTTGAATTTCAAACGCATAAGCCTTTCCATCCCACTCGAAATAAAGATCGGCAATTCGATTTCCCGATGGAAGACGATATTCCACTTCCACTTTTTTCGCCCCACAATCAATTAACCATTCCCTAAGAATTTCCTTACTCATCAAGTGGGCTTCACTTTCAGACTCGTGTTCACCGAAACGGCATGGCGTCTGATGAGCGAAATGCGCACGGCGCTTCGATCCTTGTCTTAAAATGACAGGAGCCCCACAGTAGGGACAAGAAAAATGCTTAGTCAACTTTAAATGTGGGAGTTGTTGGGATGAAATTTTTGTTAAATCAATTAACACATCATTTTGCCTTGCTCGTAACATTTCATCATCACCTCAGTTTACTATACGCTAAACTGAGGTGATTTCCTTTTATAAAAGACCTTCTTGTTGCAAAAGTTCCGTTAATTGTTGCACCATCAAATCGATAACGCTAAGCAACTGCTTATCATAACGTGCGGCGTGAACAAATAATAATTCAATATGCTCCTTCATTAACTTTGGTAAGACTCGACATATTTCTTCTGTTATCTGGATAATCCGGTTTTCAGTCGGATAATATTGACGATTAAGAGCAAAAATGATTTCTAAATAGCATTTTAAATAACCATTTAATAAATTTGAAAGATGAATACGATCACGATGCTCTAAAGCTCGCTCAAATCGAATATAGTAAGATTTATGACTTTGCTTTAACAGCGGGTACTGAATGCTCACAATTCGTTGTCTCATTTGGTCTGAATAATGAGACGTATATTCCTCTTTCAACTTAGCCAACTGTTGATCACGGTCAAATAATATATTCGAATTATGTACAAAATAGGCAATCTGCGTCGACGTATACCGAGTAATCATGGTTTCATCAATCGCATCCATGAGTTTTTTTTCGACGGTGCTCATCTCAAGATAACAAAGATCTAGTTCAACAGCGAAATCTCGTAACGAACAATGATCAATGTTTACTTCCCCCGGACAATCCAATTCCATAGACTCCGAAAATTTCACAAGAATTTGACGACGTTTCTCTTTCGCGATGGGTTGAGTAAAATAAATAACAATATTGATATCTGATAATTCATCTTGATAATTAGAAAACTTAGAACCTGACATAGTAATCCCTGTCACCTCTTCAAGCGTTTTGAATTCGGCTATTAATCGGTGTAAAATTTCGTTCACATTAATCATTTTGCACGCCCCTCCCACGACATCTATTTTATGACATAATAAAAAACAACTACCTCATCAACCATCCTAGTTGTTTGTACTGTTAAAATCACTTAGTACACTGTATGCAGTCCCCCTATGAAATAGAACTTAAACTAAAAAAACTCCGAGCATTAGCTATTGAATCTAATACCCGGAGTTACCTTATAACAGAGAGTTTATCTCATTGATGCCTTTTCAATAAAATTATCTTTTAGCGCACGCTCTAATGCACCAACATATGAACAATTACAATTATCACAATTATTACAATAAATCACATTTCTTAATTCGCGCGGTAAAAAGCATCGAATTTCTTCATCATTATACCCCACTTGTAAGCGGTGCTTATCAACAATAATAGGACGGCGTAAAACACTCGGATTCTCAACAATAAAATCGAGTAATTCATTGATCGTCATGTCGTCCGCATTCAAATTATTTTCCTTAAACGCCTTTGAACGTGTAGAAATAATATCTTCAAAACCATTTTCAGTTTTTTCTAAAATTTGTTTAATATTTTCACGTGTAATTTTTGTCACAAATAAATTTTTTTCCGTATATTTAATCCCGTATTCATCTAACCATTTCTTTGCCTTACGACACGATGAACAACTGGGAGATGTATAAATTTCAACCATTCATATCCCTCCATTGATAGCCCTTTGCTATCTCTATTATTGTACAATACCCTTTCAAGAGATACAACCTCTTAAATAAGAACACCTATAAAATTACCTTTTCCTTGTTTTCCCTTAGCAAAGATATCGACCCGTTTTGAAAAAAAGAGACTGTCACCTTTTTATTGGTTTCAGCCTCTTCAAAGAATCATTATTCACCTAATAAGTTTTTTGCCTGACACGGAACTTCCTGCTCTAACTTCCCTTTCATCACACGGCGCATAAACCAGCTAAATAAAATAATAGCTGCTAAAATTCCTACCCCATTTGAGAAAGTTCCACTTAAGCGTAACCCCTCTTTTGCCTGTAGAATGTATGATGTACAAATGAAAGTCATAAATGTGGCTGGAATCAAGGTAATCCAATAATTACGTTTATTTTTCAATAAGTAAACGGTTGATGTCCATAAACAAATCGTCGCTAATGTTTGATTTGACCACGCAAAATAGCGCCAAATAATATTAAAATCAAATTGCGTTAAAATAATACAAATAACAAATAACGGAATGGCGATATAAAAACGTTTAGCCACATGATCTTGCTTAATAGAAAAGGCATCTGCAATCGTTAAACGTGCACTTCTAAATGCCGTATCTCCCGAAGTAATCGGACATGCAACAACTCCAAGAAGCGCCAATACCGCCCCTACTTTTCCTAACAATCCTGTTGAAATAATGTTAACGACACCAGACTGTCCACCCGATTCAACCAATGCTTGATTTAAATGAGCTGTATCTCCGAAGAAAGACAATGAAACGGCACACCAGACTAAAGCCACAATTCCCTCGACAACCATGGCACCATAAAATACCTTTTTACTCTCTCGTTCATTCGAAACACAACGTGCCATCATCGGAGATTGTGTCGCATGAAAACCACTTAAAGCTCCGCAAGCAATCGTCACAAATAAAAATGGGAAGACAGATAACTTTTCAGGATGTAAATTTTCAAGTGTCATTTCAACCATTGGGCGTGTTCCATTAAAGTGATTAATAAACATAGCCCCACATAAACCAATCGCCATTAATAATAAAGCTGCACCAAACAATGGATAAATCTTACCGACAATTTTATCAACCGGTAAAATCGTAGCTAAAATATAATATAAGATAATAATAACTGTCCAAAAGACTAATCCTTGACCCGTCATAGAAGCTAATAACCCTGCTGGTGAACTCACAAAAACAGTTCCAACTAAAATTAATAAAATGACTGAGAACACGCGCATAATCATTTTCATGTGGTCACCTAAATAAATTCCAACTAATTCTGAAACAGACATTCCATCATGTTTCATTGAGATAACGCCACTTAAATAATCATGAACCGCACCCGCGAAAATCGTCCCAAACGTAATCCATAAAAAGGCTACCGGCCCAAATAACGCTCCAGAAATGGCTCCAAAGATTGGACCCGTTCCCGCAATATTTAAAAATTGAATTAAGAAAACTTTCCACCACGGCATCGGAACATAATCGACATCATCTTGTAATTTAACAGCTGGTGTTTCCTTATCCGGATTCACGCCCACCATTCGATCCACATACGTTCCATAAATAAAATACCCACCAATTAAAATACTTAAACAAACTAAAAATGTAACCACACGTATACTCCTTCCGCATCTCTCTCCTATAATAAAACAACTTGTGAAAAAATTACTTTTCATGAAATCATTATACTATGAAATTAAAAAAATAAAAGTCTTTTTGACATCTTTTTAAATTTTTTTTCACAAATGTAAGAAAAAAGATGATTGATTTTCTAAAATTGAAAATCGATCATCCTCTTTTACTTACTTTTTTTGCCAGGCCTGAAGCTCTTCTTCTGTTCCTAAAACAAAATGTCCTGGTGAGACTTCTGTCCATTTTCCGGCATAATAATCTACCTTTGATTTATCATAAATAATTCGCTTACGATTACGTTCATAGTTAGGATCTGGTAATGGGATAGCCGATAGTAATGAACGCGTATAAGGATGAATCGCACGCTCATAAATATCATCCGCACTTCCTAATTCCACTAAACGGCCAAGGTGCATAACTCCGATGCGATCAGAGATATATTTAACCATCGATAGGTCGTGTGCAATAAATAAATAAGTTAAACCGAACTCTTTCTTTAAGGTGTTCATTAAGTTAACGACCTGTGCCTGAATCGAAACATCAAGAGCCGAAATCGGTTCATCTGCGATAATAAATTCAGGATTTGTAATTAACGCACGGGCAATTCCAATTCGTTGACGTTGTCCCCCTGAAAACTCATGCGGATAACGCCCTGCATGGTCCTTACTTAAACCAACAGCCTCTAAAATTTTATAAACTTTTTCCTCACGGTCTTGTTTATTTTTAGCCAGTTTATGCACATCTATTCCCTCGGCAATAATATCGATGACACGCATGCGTGGATTCAAACAAGCCATTGGATCCTGAAAAATCATCTGAATTTTTTGGCAAACTTCGGCCTTTTCTTTTTTCGTTAACTTTGTCGCGATATTTTTCCCTTTAAAATAAACTTCTCCTGCAGTTGGTTGGTAAAGTCTAATAATACTACGTCCTGTCGTTGACTTTCCTGATCCTGATTCACCAACTAATCCGAACGTCTCACCCTTGTAAATGTTAAATGAAATATCATCAATCGCCTTTACTACCGTATTTGAGTTAATTTTAAAATACTGCTTTAAATTTTTAACCTCAAGTAAAACCTCACGTTCATTCATCTTACTCATGAGCATATCCCCCTTTTTCTCTCAGACGTAATACAGCTGCAGGCGGTGTCACCTTTGGAGCTTGCTCATGCAATAACCAAGTGGCTGCATAATGTGTATCACTTACCTTAAACATTGGTGGCTGTTCCTCATAATCAATTTTTAATGCATACTCACTACGGAAGGCGAACGCATCCCCTTTTGGCGGTGTCAAAAGGTTAGGTGGTGTTCCTGGAATAGCATACAACAATTCATCACTTGTATCTAAATCAGGCATTGACGCAAGTAATCCCCATGTATAAGGATGACACGGATTGTAGAAGACTTCATTGCTCGTTCCAATCTCACAAACACGTCCTGCATACATAACGGCCACGCGATCAGCAACGTTAGCAACGACCCCTAAATCATGGGTAATAAAAATAACAGCAACATTTGTTTTTTGTTGTAAATCCTTAATGAGTTCTAAAATTTGTGCTTGAATCGTTACATCCAAAGCAGTCGTTGGCTCATCACAAATTAAAATACGTGGATTACAAGCCAATGCAATCGCGATAACAATTCGTTGGCGCATCCCTCCTGAAAACTGATGAGGATATTGATTCATTCGCTTTTTCGCCTCATTAATTCCAACGAGCGTAATAAGTTCCTCCGCTTTGGCGCGTGCTTCTACTTTTGAACACCCCTGATGTTTTATAATAGGTTCCATAATTTGACGACCAATTGTCATCGTTGGATTTAAAGACGTCATTGGATCTTGGAAAACCATTGCAATTTCTTTTCCGCGAATCGATTGATACTCATGTTCAGATAAAGTCGCTAAATCAATATCTTCCCCATTATCTTTCGTATACGTAATCGATCCCCCTGTGATCCTTCCATTATCAGCTAAAATCCCCATGATTGATTTAGAAGCTACCGATTTCCCTGATCCTGATTCTCCAACGATGGCTAACGTTTCCCCTTCATGTAACGTAAAGCTCACACCACGAACCGCAGAAACAGGACCTGCGAATGTATCGAATGTAATATTTAAATTATTCACGTCTAATATTTTCCTCATAATCTTCTCACCGTCCCCTTTCTACTCTCCGCGTAAACGTGGATCTAATGCATCACGTAAACCATTTGCAAATAAATTAATAGCTAGCATTAAGTAAACCATAAAGAAGGCTGGAATCATCATTAAATAAACATAAGATAACATCTTACTTGTTCCGTCACTTAATAATACCCCCAGTGAAGACATAGGAATTGGTAATCCGAGCCCAATAAATGATAACATGGCCTCAGTCGCAATCGCAGATGGAATTGAGAATGTCGCCATAACGACTAATTGACCAATAATATTTGGAAATAAGTGTTTGAAGATAATACGTGAACTACTTGCCCCTAAGGTTGTTGAGGCCATAACAAACTCTTGATCTTTTAATTTTAAGTATTGTGCACGAACAACGCGAGCAACTGAAATCCACCCTGTTAAACTCATCGCTACGATTAAGATAATAAATGCACCCGCTACATTGGATAAGTGAATATTAAAGAGACTTTCAACCCCTTGAATAAATGGTTTCTTTACACTACTAAAAATAATTAAAATAACCGTCGTTGGAATCGACCCTAAAATCTCAGTAATACGCATCATGACGTTATCAATAGCTGTTCCTCCATAGAAACCTGCAATCGATCCGTATAAAATTCCAAGCGTAAAATCAATAATTAATGATAAAAATCCGATAAGTAATGAAACTTGAACCCCCGTCCATAAACGCGTCCATACATCAAATCCTAATTCATCTGTTCCAAAATAGAAATATAAATGTTCAACATTCTTTTGAACATAGGCATTCACTTTAACCTTTAACATTTGAATCCCTTGATTATCAAGTTCTGTTTGATCTAATTCAAATGAATCTAAATTTGAATAAGTTGAATACTTACTCATCAATTCACTTGCAGGAACCTCTTCTGTTGAAGATGCCCCTCGTAATTGAATCGTAATCTTCATCTCTTCCCCTTGACCAGACCAAGAAACAATTTCATAATCATTTGGATGATATTTAATGCCTAACGCCTCCACGAATTCAGCCTTTTTCAGTGGCGTATTTAAAGCATTAACCTCTTCTGGAAGTGAACTTCCGACGAACAAATCAAATGCCGTCATTTTTTTCATACTCGTTCCATCAAAAATTCCTAGGTTTTCTAATCCTTTTACCCGAGGAGGAAGGTAACTTAATCGCGATTTTTCAATTTGTTTTCCTGTTTCCTCATCAATTAAAATAGGCGTTTGATTGTATTTAACGGCCTCTCCATTTTCATGTTTTGGGCCAACAATCGGTGCTAAAAACGAACAAATAACTAATAATAAAATAGCATACATGGAAATTAAAGCAGCTTTATTTTTTCTTAGACGACGCCACGCATCCTGCCAAAACGTTAAACTTTCCGTTTTAATTTCATCGCTCTGCCCCTGATGCATAGGTTCTAATTCGAATAAACTTGGATCAAATTTTTTAGAAATCATTATTTCGCACCTCCAGTTAAACGGATTCGAGGATCGATGACACCGTATAATAAGTCAATCACTAAAATAACAACGACATATAAAACGGCATAGAAGAAGGCAATCCCAAGTGTTAAAAATTGATCATTCATGGTTACCGAGTTTAACATTAATTTACTTAATCCAGGAACACCAAAGAACTGTTCAATAACTAAACTTCCGGTCATAATCGAAACAACCATTGGACCAACAACTGTAATAACTGGAATAAGGGCGTTACGTAAAGCATGATGGAAAATCACTTGCGATCTCGTTAATCCCTTTGCTCGCGCTAATAAAATATAATCCGTATTTAAAACTTCAATTAACTCTGATCGCATATAGCGCATTAATGAAGCAATAACCGGAACGGCCAATGAAATGGATGGTAAAATTAACGATTTAAATTCGTCCATCGCTGACACGCCTCGAACGGTATCCATCGGTTGATATAGAAGTGGTAACCATCCAAGTTTACTACAAATAAAGTATTGTAAGAATGCCGCTAGGACAAAGGATGGTATCGAAACTCCAAGTACCGAAATAATGGTAATTGTATGGTCAGCCCATGAATTTCGTTTCATTGCTGCAATAGCTCCGAATAAAATCCCAACAACCACTCCAATTAATAAGGCTAGGGCCCCCGGTTTAATCGTATAAGGAATACGTGTTAAAACAAGATCCGATACTTCTTGGTTTTGAAGTTTAAACGAAATTCCGAAATCTCCTTGAACAACACCTTTCATATAACGAACGTATTGAACTGGAATCGGGTCATCTAATCCATACTTTTGTTCTAAGATAATTTTTTGTGCCTCGGTTACTTTCTCCCCATCAAATGGGCTCCCCGGAATTAACTGAAGCAATAAAAAGTTTACTGTTAGAACCAAAAATAGTGTAATAATCATGTAACCGATCCGTTTTAAGATGTACTTAAACATGCTTATTCTCCCCCTTCGTATTCTCTCTCCCTCTTATTCATCATTCTGACTGAATAAAAAATAGATTTAAAAAAATAATAATGAGCTATTGTCATTTTTTAAATCTATATTTTAATCAACTTATTTTTATGATAAACAAGCATAAGACGACAAAATGTCTTATGCTTGTAAAACTATAAATGATCTCAATTAGTCTTGAATATCTACCCATTTATAGAAATAATCAGGTCCAACCGCTTGCTTCCAATAGTTTACTAACTTCGGACTACGTAAATTAACAACACCTTTTTGATATAACGGAATTAACGCTTGATCTTCACCTAATAAAATTTGTTCCGCTTCAACTAATGCATTCCAACGTGCTTCATAATCCGTTGCTAAATCCCCTGATTTTGCTGAATTAACTAACTCATCATATTTAGCATTTGAATATCCAATATTATTATGTCCCCCACCTGTGACGAACATATCTAAGTAAGTCATTGGATCAGCATAATCTGGGCTCCATCCTGATAACGCTAATTGATAGTCACCAGAAGAAACACGTGCTAATTTTTCTGGGAATGGAACCGGTGAAATCGTAACTGTTACACCAAATTCTCCTAAAACTTCTTGCACATCATTTTGAATCGCTGATCCCATTTTAATTGCTGAATCTGCTGATTGAATTAAAATTTCTAAATCAACTGGTCCTGTTACTCCAGTTTCTTCCATGGCTTCTTGCCATAATTTTTTAGCTTCTTCTTTATTATAAGTGTTAAATCCTTCATATGTCGTACGGAAATCTTGTCCTTCAACTGATGTTCCTTCAGGTCCGTATGCAAAGTTTTTTGGTACTAAATAATCAGCAACCATTGATCCATTAGCTAATACTTCATCTGTAATAAATGATTTATCAATCGCCATATTAAGAGCTTTACGCGCTTTAGCATTAGCTAATAATTTAGTTACTGGTGTTGCGGCACCATTTCCTTGGTTAACTTCTAAATAGAATACGCCTGGATCTCCCTCAGCCACTGCATCTGGACGTGATCCATAAGTGGCTACGTTTGTTCCACTTAGCTTCGCTTCCATTACACTACCGTCTGTATATAAGCTTACCCATGTATTATTATCGATGTTTTCATTGACAACAAAATCTACACCATCTAACGCTACATTTTCAGCATCCCAGTAAGATTGGTTTTTAGTTAAATAGAAGCTTTTTGAAATTTTCCACTCTGTAAATAAGAAAGGACCGTTATATAAGAAATTATCAACTGTTGTTCCAAATTTATCTTCTGTCACTTCATTAACAAATTTTTCATTAACTGGATAGAATGATGGGAACGCCATTAATGATAAGAAATAAGGTGTTGGAGCTTCTAATTTTACCTCAAACGTATAATCATCAACTGCTTTAAATCCTAATCCATCCATTAATTGTTGCATATTTTGATTTGCTTCCTCAACAGAGGCAAATCCTAATCCTTTAATCGCCTCTTCAGCAGAAGCAATTCCCTCTTCTAATTCGGCTTTTGCTTCATCATATTGTTGTTGTGCTGTTTGAGAATCCGTATCTTTATAATCTGAAACTTTTAATGACGATAATGTTTTTGAATCTGCATTATAAGTCACTAAGTTTGATGCTAATCCTAAAGCATCTCCAGCCCCTTCAATTCCGGCAGTTTCTAACATAAAGTTATACTCCGCCCCTGTATTAGGGTCAATTAATTGATTCCAAGAATAAACAAAATCGTGAGCGGTAACAGGTGCATATTCTTCCCCATTCGCTTTTACCCATTTTGCGTCTTCATTTAAATGGAACGTATACGTTAATTCATCTTCTGAGATATCCCAGCTTTTTGCTACCCCTGGCATGATTTCCCCATTTTCACCGAATGTCACTAATCCCTCTAAAATGTTACCTAACATTAAGAATGATACTGAGTCTGTAGCCTGCCAAGGTAGTAAGCTCTTGATGTTTGACGTTTCTAATAATTTTAAGACTTTGCCACCCGATTTTGCTTCCCCTGCACTCGGGTTTCCGTTACTATCTGCTGGATTTGCATCACCTGATGAACAAGCGGCTAGCCCAAAAGCACAGAAAGCAGCGGCGAAAATTCCTACTAATTTCTTATTCACGCTGTTTCCCCCTTACGTTTTTTATTACCATAATTGGTATTTTTTGTATCGCTCACGATACTTATTTACATTTTAACTTCCAAAATATAGTTTGTAAATCCTAATTTTAGTCTGTAATCGCTTTTATTATTTTTTTTGATTTTTTTTATTGACTATGACAAAAAACGTTCGTAATAAACCGTTCTGATTCTTTGAAATACGTAGAATTATTATAAATTTAGTCATTTTTTATGACAAAGTCTTATTTTAGAGACTATCTCTGCTATAATAGAGAAAATATAAGGGGGGAATCTATGATGCTAAAACAGTATCCTATCTTTTTCAAATCAATTTTATGGATAATAGGAATCACCTTTCTCTTTTTACTGAGACAAGGATTTTCCGCACTTCAATTCACGAATACACTTTTTCTCGTCTCTTTGTTTTTCTTTTGTATCTATGCTTTCAAATGGATTTTAGATCAGGGGACCTTTTATACGTTCCAATACTCGTGGCAAAAAACAAAACGATACGTCCTTTTTTTTCTTCCAAAATATTGGACAACAAAGGATGTCAAAGATAAGAAAAATGATTACGATGAAGCAACTGGGGAGAAAATTTTTCATAGTTTTGAAGAATTTTATGAGTATAAGCAATCTAAAAGGTGGCTAGATATCAATCAACTGTTAAGTTCAACACTCATCCTACTGGCCTTAAGCTTTATCCTATCATTTGCTATTCTTTAAAGTATAAAAAAACTCATGCCCAAACGGGACATGAGTTTTTTTTTTTATTTAATTTTTTTCATAAGACAACTCGATATTTCCATCAACGGCATCAACAATCACCGTTGTATCCATCTCAATATCGCCCGCAATTAAGGCACGAGCTAGTTTTGTTTCAATCGTACGTTGGATAAATCGTTTCAATGGACGTGCTCCGTAAACTGAATCAAATCCGGCTTCAGCGACATAGGCATGAGCAGCATCTGTTAATCGAACTGTGATTCGTTGTTCTTCTAAGCGATGATTTAATCCTGCAATAAACTTATCAACGATTTGGTAAATAATTGACTCTGATAATGGATTAAATGTAATAATTTCATCAATACGATTTAATAACTCTGGTTTAAAGTAATCGCGTAAAACTTCGAGCACTTGCTCTTGCGCTTGTTCAAAATCAGGGTTTTCAAGCAAAATATGTGACCCGATATTTGATGTCATAATAATAATTGTATTTTTAAAGTCCACCGTACGACCTTGAGAATCTGTGATACGTCCATCATCAAGGATTTGTAATAAAATATTAAAGACATCTGGATGAGCTTTTTCAATTTCATCAAGTAAGACAATTGAGTAGGGTTTACGGCGAATAGCTTCCGTTAATTGTCCACCTTCTTCATAACCTACATAACCTGGAGGCGCTCCGACTAAACGTGAAACTGCATGTTTTTCCATATACTCACTCATGTCAATTCGAACAATATGTTCCTCACTATCAAATAAAAATTCAGCTAATGCTTTCGCAATTTCAGTTTTACCAACCCCTGTAGGCCCTAAGAATAGGAACGAACCAATTGGACGATGTGGATCCTTAATTCCTGCACGAGCACGAATAATAGCATCACCAACTAAATCAATCGCATCGTCTTGTCCCATCACTCGGCGTTTTAATTCATCTTTTAAGTTTAATAGCTTTTCACGTTCCCCTTGAACGAGCTTAGCTATTGGAATTCCTGTCCAACGGGAAATAATTTCGGCAATCTCTTCTTCCGTTACATTTTCACGCAATAAGCGTCCTTCTTTTCCAGACTCGTCGTGTTGCATCGTTTCCACTTCAGCAATCTGTTTCTCTAAACTTGGAATTTTACCATATTGCAATTCAGCTGCCTTTTCATATTCCCCACGAGCTTGGGCATCCTCTAACGCACGGCGTGCTCCTTCGAGTTCTTTTTTAAGATCCGCAACTCCATGGATGGCTTGTTTTTCTTTTTCCCACTGTAATTTTAACACTTTTAATTCATCTTTTAAATTTGCTAACTCTTTTTGTAAAGTTTCAAGACGTTGTTTACTATTCTCATCTTTTTCTTTTTTCAACGCCGCTTCTTCAATTTCAAGTTGTGTCACACGACGGCTAATACGATCGACTTCTTCTGGTAATGAGTCAATTTCTGTACGAATTGTTGCACATGCCTCATCAATTAAATCAATCGCCTTATCTGGTAAGAAACGATCGGTAATATAACGATCCGATAATGTTGCTGCAGCGACAATAGCTCGGTCAGAAATACTAACGCGGTGGTGGACCTCGAAGCGATCTTTTAATCCACGTAAGATAGACACAGTGTCTTCAACGGTCGGTTCATTGACTTGTACTTTTTGGAAACGACGTTCAAGCGCAGGGTCTTTTTCAATATATTCACGATATTCTTTTAGCGTCGTTGCCCCAATACAATGCAACTCACCACGAGCTAGTAAAGGTTTTAACAAATTCCCGGCATCCATTGCACCATCTGTACGACCTGCCCCAACAATCGTATGAATCTCATCAATAAATAGAATAATGCGTCCATCACTATTTTTAACCTCATTTAATACTGCTTTTAAACGCTCTTCAAATTCCCCACGGTATTTAGCACCTGCAACAAGTGCTGCTAAATCTAACTCAAAAATCACTTTATCTTTTAAACTTTCAGGAACATCCTGTCTCACAATACGCCAAGCTAATCCCTCAACGATAGCCGTTTTACCGACCCCAGGTTCACCGATTAAAACAGGATTATTTTTAGTCTTTCTCGATAAAATTCGAATAGCACGACGAATTTCCTCATCACGCCCGATGACAGGATCAATTTTACCTGACTTAACATCCTCAACAAGGTCACGTCCATATTTTTCTAACACTTCATAAGTTGCTTCTGGATTTTGTGTCATCACTCTTGAATTCCCCCTAATCTGTGAAATAATTTCTTTTAGTTCTTTTTCCTTAATTCCATATTCTTTAATTAATTGCTTCATCTGATAATCTTTCGATTCGAGCATCGCGAGCAACACATGTTCAATCGATAAATAATCATCTTTCCATGCGCGCGCATAATCATCAGCTTTTAATAACGCTCGATTTAAATCAGCCGATACGTAAGGATCTCCTGTGGCACCTGTCACAGAGGGCTTTTTATCTAACATTTGCTTCAATGAATCTAATATATTATTTAAAGGATAACCTGCCTTTGTAAAAACACGAGCAGCTAATCCGTCATGATCTTGTAATAAAGTCGTTAACAAATGCGGGGTATCAATCTCTTGGTGATGTAACGAAGACGCAAGAGACTGTGCACCAACTAACCCCTGTTGCAACTTTTCAGTCATTTTATTAATATTCATAATCATCACTCCAATCCTTCATCATTTCTGATGATACTTTTATTATACGCCTGTTTTAGCACTCAGTCAATAAGAGTGCTAATAATTTTTAATAATAGCGTTTTTATTTATAAACTAACAATTATCTCCATAACTAATAGATTTAATAGCCTCTCAATAACTTTATTTAACTTCATAACCAACTATGATATGATAATTAAATGGAGGTGTTTCAATGGAAACTAGAAAATTAATTGTCACAGACTTAGATGGTACAGCTTTGCAGAACTGGGAAACACTCGACCCAAAAACCAAAGAAGCTTTAATGAAAGCTAAAGAAGAGGGACATATTGTCGTCATTGCAACAGGACGCCCAGCACGTGCGTCAGTCCACTTCTATAAAGAATTAGGACTTGATACCCCTATTATTAACTTTAATGGGGCATATATACATCATCCAGAAAATGAGAACTTTTCCGACATCGTTGCCCAAATTCCAACAGAAGTCATCATCACGCTCTTTGACTCAGAACTGAAAGATCTTATCGTTAATGCCTACTGCGAATACAAAGATCATCTCTATGTGTTAAATCAAGGGGATAGTGTTCGCGATTGGTTCCATATCGAATCATGCACATCTGTTAAATATGGTCCATTTAAAGAAACATTAGACGAACATCCAAATGGATTTATATTAGAAGCTAAAGAAGGATGTACCGAGAAGGTCATGTCTTTCCTTCGTGAAAACTACGGTGACATCGTAACCTGCCGAAACTGGGATGGCGATAATGCCAACATTATTGAAGTATTTAAATCAGATACGAACAAAGCAACAGCGATTGAGCAACTAGCAAAACATTTCAACATCGAACAAAAAGATATTATTGCTTTTGGAGATGGTGATAATGACATTGAGATGCTGACGTATGCTGGAACAGGTGTCGCGATGGATAATGCGATTGATAAGCTAAAAGAAGTCGCAAATGCGACCACAAAATCTAATAAAGAGAGTGGAGTTGCCCACTATATTCACGAATATATCTTAACGCAGAAGTAAAAAAAAGCTCATGGATAAAATCCATGAGCTTTTCTTCTTATTTTACAACAATATTCACTAATTTTTTAGGAACAGCAATTGTTTTAACAATTTCTTTACCCGCTACGAAATTTTGAACATTTTCATGAGCCATTGCTAATTCTAACATTTCTTCTTTTGAAATATTCGCCGCAACATCGATACGTGCACGTAATTTACCATTAACTTGAGCGATAATTGTGATTGTATCAGATACTAACTTCGCTTCATCATAAGTTGGCCATGCTTCGTAAGTCACTGTATTTTCATGACCAAGAACAGACCAAATTTCCTCCGTCATATGAGGAGCAATTGGATTTAATAATTTAACAAATCCTTCTACATACTCACGTGGAATACTTGTTGCTTTATACGCCTCATTCACAAAAATCATCATTTGTGCAATCGCCGTGTTAAAGCTTAATTTTTCATAGTCTTCTGTCACTTTTTTAACCGTTTCATGGTAAACTTTATCTAATTTTCCATCGTTATCAACCGTGATTTTTTCTGTTAATGTGTGCTCTGGTGTGACAAATAAACGCCATACGCGATCTAAGAAACGACGGCTTCCATCAAGACCCTCTGTTGACCAAGCGATTGCTGCATCAAGAGGTCCCATAAACATCTCATATAAACGCAGTGTGTCTGCGCCATGTGATTCAACGATATCGTCTGGATTTACAACGTTTCCTTTTGATTTAGACATTTTCTCGTTGTTTTCCCCTAAGATCATTCCTTGGTTAAATAAACGTTGGAATGGTTCTTTCGTCTCAACGATTCCTAAATCAAATAAAACTTTGTGCCAGAAGCGAGCGTATAATAAGTGTAATACCGCATGTTCTGCCCCACCGATATAAAGGTCAACTGGTAACCACTCTTTTAATAATTGTTTTGCTTCTTCTGTATTTAATCCAACATAATCGTTACCTTGTTTTAAAATATATCCAATGTAGTACCAGCAACTTCCGGCCCATTGTGGCATCGTATTTGTTTCACGACGCCCTTTAACTCCATCTTCACGAACAACTTCTAACCATTCTGTTGCATTAGCAAGTGGTGATTCCCCTGTTCCAGATGGCTTAATATTATCCATTACTGGTAATTCAAGTGGTAATTGGTCCGCCTCGAGTACAGACATTGTTCCGTCTTCCCATAAAATAACTGGGAATGGCTCTCCCCAATAACGTTGACGTGAGAATAACCAATCACGTAATTTGTAGTTAACTTTGCGTGATCCACAGTCGTGAGCTTCTAACCAATCAATCACGGCCGTCTTCGCCTCAGTATTATTCATCCCATTAATAAAGTCAGATTCAATGTGAGCTCCATCACCTGTGAAAGCACCTTCTGATAAGTCTCCTTCAATAACTTGCTTGATTGGTAAATCATATTTGTTTGCGAATTCATAGTCGCGCTCATCATGTGCAGGAACTGCCATTACCGCACCTGTTCCATAGCTTGCAAGGACATAATCTCCAATCCAAACAGGAACTTTTTCACCTGTTATTGGATGAATCGCAAAGGCACCTGTTGGAACTCCCGATTTCTCTTTATTTAATTCCGTACGTTCAAGATCTGATTTTGCCTTCGATGATTCTTGATAAGCATGAACAGCTTCTTGATATTCTGGGGTTGTAATTTCACTTACAAGTGGATGTTCTGGCGCTAAAACGACATAAGTGATTCCAAAAACAGTATCTGGACGTGTTGTAAAAACATCAAATGAAGCATCCGTTCCATCTACCTTGAAATTAATTAATGCCCCTTCACTTTTTCCAATCCAGTTACGTTGCATATCTTTAATGCTTTCCGTCCAATCTAGACCTTCTAAATCTTCTAATAAACGTTCAGCATAGTGAGTAATTTTAAGCACCCATTGCTTCATCGGTTTTTTAATAACAGGATGTTCTCCACGCTCTGAAACCATTTTTCCATTCACGTTTAAAACTTCCTCATTGGCAAGAACTGTTCCTAATCCTTCACACCAGTTTACTTCAATGTCCTTAATTTCAGCAAGTCCCATGTTGTAAAGTTGTGTGAAAATCCATTGTGTCCATTTATAATATTTTGGATCCGTCGTATTTAACTCTTTATCCCAATCGTAAGAGAATCCTAACGATTGAATTTGTTGACGGAACGTATTAATATTAATATCCGTAAATTCACGTGGGTCATTTCCTGTATTTAATGCATATTGTTCAGCCGGTAATCCAAACGCATCCCATCCCATTGGGTGTAAGACACGATATCCTTGCATACGTTTCATACGTGAAACAATATCTGTTGCCGTATAACCTTCTGGATGCCCGACATGAAGTCCAGCTCCTGATGGGTATGGGAACATATCTAATGCATAATATTTTGGTTTTGAAGAATCATCAGATGTCTTAAACGTCTTATTTTCTAACCAATATTTTTGCCACTTTTTTTCAATCTGTTGATGATCGAATGCCATAACATTACCTCCTATATACCCATTTAAGGGTATTCCTGTCACTTTTTAATCGGCAGTCCTTTTACACACAAAGCGATGAAGCGAGTTACCCTTTTTAAGCATAAAAAAAAGTACCTTAAAACGAGCTAAGGACGTCATCGACGCGGTACCACCTTAGTTGCAAAAGCTAACCTTAAAAAGCTTTTACCCCTTCATTGTTTTAACGCCAAACAGGCGGCAGCTCTTACTTCTTTTCACAACTGCAACTCCAAGGTGAGTTCATAAGGGACTCTATACGAATTTCCACCAACCATTCGCTCTCTTTAATAGCCTCGTCTTACTACTAATCCTTTTCATCGTTTCTATCTATCTATAAGGTTATTATAGAAAAAATTATATCAAACATTACCCAAAAAACAAGATTTTTTACAAAAAACCGTTGGAAAAAACGTCCTTAGACAATATCACGTGCCTGCCCCTCCCTTTCTATGATAAAATATAGACGTCTAAATAAGTTTTGAATCGCTTAAAAAATTAGAAGGAACGCCAAACTAAAAAGAAAAGTACCCAAAATCTTAGAGAACAGATCCCGCTTCAAACAAGCGGCGCTTATGAGATTCAAGCGGTTCAAGAACGAATGACTGACCGCCTTGATCCGGAGAGCTTGAATCGTTCAGCATACCTGTTATCTTTGATATCATCGACAAGATACTAAATAAACGAAGCATTTAAAGGAGGAAAAAACGATGAATAATCCCTTTCCATATAGTTACTCTGATAAACGATACCACACCTTAAATTATCATTTACGTGAAAAATACCATCAAAAAATATTTAAAGTCATGATCAATGCAGGATTTACATGCCCAAACATTGATGGAACAGTTAAATATGGAGGATGCACATTCTGTAGTACAAAAGGAAGTGGAGACTTTGCCGGAAATCCGGAAGACAATTTAAAAACTCAATTTAACCAAGTAAAAGAAATGATGCATCAAAAATGGCCCGAAGCGGGATATATCGCCTATTTTCAAGCCTTTACGAATACTCATGCCCCGCTTGAAGTTTTACGAAAAAAATATGAAGCTGTATTAGAATGCGATGATAACATCGTCGCCCTTTCCATCGGAACACGCCCAGACTGCCTCCCAGATGATGTCGTTGAATATTTAGGAGAGCTGAATAAAAAAGTTGACCTATGGGTAGAACTGGGGCTTCAAACGATGCACGACCAAACAGGAAAACTCATTAATCGCGGACATGACTACCAAACACTAGTTGAAGGAGTTCAAAAACTACGAGCAAAAAATATTGATGTCATCATCCATATCATTAATGGCTTACCAAATGAAACACATGACATGATGCTCGAAACTGCCAAAGCAGTTGCCCAACTCGATGTACAAGGGGTTAAAATACACCTTCTTCATGTTATCGACGGAACACCGATGCACAAAATGCTAACAAAAGGCAAACTAAAACTCATGGAAAAAGACGAATATGTAGACTTAGTCGTTGATCAACTCGAAATTCTTCCTCCTCATATGGTTATCCACCGACTAACAGGTGACGCCGTTCGTGAGGAACTCATTGGTCCGATGTGGAGCCTCAAAAAATGGGAAGTGTTAAACGCCATCGACGATCGATTAAAGGAAAGAAATACTTACCAAGGTCGCCTTTACAAAAAGGAGGAAAAGTAACATGGCTCAGACACTAGAACGTATCCTTCCCTTCTCAAAACACTTACTCGAACGGGCTCTATCTCCCGGTGATGTTGCGATTGATGGAACAGCAGGAAATGGACACGACACCTTATTCCTAGCGGAACTTGTAGGGGAAACAGGTCATGTTTACAGTTTTGATGTTCAAAAAGAGGCGATTATCAATACACAACATAAATTAGAGGCTGCCAACCTCACTCAAGTGAGTCTCATTCATGATGGACATGAAAACCTGTCTAATTATGTGACCCAACCAGTGAGTGCTGCAATCTTTAATTTAGGTTATCTTCCTGGAAGTGACCAAGCCATCACTACCCACGGGGAAACGACATGGAAAGCAGTCACTGATCTCCTCTCATTGCTCAAAAAAAACGGGATTATCATCCTTGTCATTTACCACGGGCACCTAGAAGGAAAAATCGAACGAAATCATCTGGAGTCACGTCTTCATGAATTAGATTCAAAAATGTATCAAGTGCTCACCTATCAATTCACCAATCGAAAAACGGCCCCGTTTATTATTGCCATTGAAAAACTCCATTAAAAAAGGTTACCGAAAGGTAACTTTTTTTTATCCTTATATATTAATAATGAATCTAGAGCCTTTTTATGTCCTATCTAAACCGCTAATCGTCCAAAACATTCGATTGCCAATTTCATTTTTTAGAAAAGCTCCACTTAAACAAGTAACTATACTAAAACATTATTTCATCGCGAGACTGTTTTCTCGTTGCCCAAGTTTCAGGGGGGGAGAGACGACAAAGCTCCTCTCCCCCTATTTTTAAGATCGGACGAATTTCTTTGTATGATGAAGTAAAAAGCGTGCCCTTAACCCTAAATTTTTCATGATTTTTTTTTCGAATGTTCTTAGCATTGGATTTTTCCTCAACCCTTCTGCTAAATATAGAGCAAACAATCCATCATTAATCGTTTGGTGAAACACTTTCTCCGGTAAATGCTCCACCTCGCGTTGAACTCGCCGATATAATTCAAGGATTTGATCGATTCCTTCATCGTCATTCTTATAATAAGAAAAAAAGTTTAGCTCGCCATCCGCTAAATCCTCTGGTAAATCAATTACATAATCTAACATGATATGTAGTTGCTGAACACCGGGAAACATGGACTGAAAAATACGGTCTGGAGTCACCTGATACTTTTCTTGATTCATCGCATAGGCAACCATCGTAAAAATTCCAAGCGTTGAACCACACGCCGCACCAAATTCAAACCAAGTAAGTCCTTCAGCTAACTTTTCATTTTCAACTTTTAATTGCTTCAGACGCTCTTCACGTTCGCTCACTTTTAAATGTTTATACACTTGTAAATCCACGTAAAGTCGTGCTAAACGTGAAAAATAAGGTTGGTATCTTTTATAATTATCAATCGTTCTTAAACATCTTTGACAAATTCGTACGAGTAAATTCAAATACCCCGAATCGAGTTGTTGGGTTTGATACTGATAATAATGTTGACTTGGCGGCGTCAATTTAAAAACATCTAATAACGATTGATGCAATCGTCTAAAATTTGTTTCGTTTATAATAGGAGTCTGATCCACTAGATTATCAAGATAATCGCAAATACTTTGATAGGCAGTCATAAAACATAAATAATCAGACTGTTTACTTTGTGGGACTAAGGAGGCATAAAAAGATGCCCCATAACAATGAAATGCCTTTTGTTTGAGACTGGCTAATGCTTCTTTTTTTAATTTAGGATCTGTTATTTGAGTCGCTTGCTTTTCATAAAAAATTAAGCAAGCTTTCGTTTTAGGCTGATAGAATCGATAAAAATTCATCATTAGAGCCGGATAAAACATCTTATCACCTCTTCATGCTACTTCCTATAGTTTAGGCTACCTCTTTAATATTCAAACAACATTTTATAAAAATATTCCTCATTTTAACAAAAAATATTACTCTCCCTATCAGTAACCGATTACAACCTCGCCTCTTTCATGCGAGTTTTCTATTTTTTTCCCCTTAAAGATGATATAATAAATGTGCATTTATGGAAACGGAGGAATAAATAGTGAGGGAGAGTAAATTACAAAAATTATTACATACATTAAGAAAGCATGACCAAAAAAATGACGTTTATAATTACGTGGTTCCAGATTTATGGAATGCTTGGAACTATCAAGGGGAAGAAATGGTGCGCACGAGTTGGGGAGAGCTTATCGTCAATCCATACAACTTCTACAGTGAAGTAATCGAGTCTTACATCTTACCAAAAGCAAAGGAAAACGTGAATTATAATCAGTCAATTAGTCAAATCAATCAAGCATATGAGGCTAAACCTGGCTATTTAGGGGGAGACTGGATCAAAGATTCAGTTGTTTATTCAATGATGGTACGTACATCGACGTCATGGGATCATGACCGCAGCGGTGATTTAGAAAATCATAACTTATACGATTTAAACGAAACGGGAACATTTGTTAAATCATTAGTCTTACTTCCGTTACTTAAAAAAATGGGTGTGGATACGGTTTATATGTTACCTATTTCAAAATTTTCATTAAAAGATAAAAAAGGTGAATTAGGATCTCCTTACGGAGTTTGTAATTTCTTTGAAATCGACCCAAGTTTAAAAGATAATATGACAGGTTCAGACTTAACTGTAGAAGAAGAATTCCAGGCATTCGTTGAAGCATGTCATATTTTAGATATGAAAGTCATGATTGACATCATTCCTAGAACGAATTCGGTTGAAAGTGACTTAATTTTAGAACATCCAGATTGGTTCTACTGGGTATATACCGATACGTTCCATGAATATTACCCACCACATGTACCTGGACTTGGTAATACACTTGCGCCAAAACCTGAATACTTACCACAAGTCTATTCATCACAATCTGTATGGAATCACATTCGTAAATTCTCATACGCACCAAACATCATCGATCCTCAAAAATGGGAACGTGTCGTTGAAGAATACCGTCAAACACCAGGAGCTTCTATTTTAGATATCGTTAGTCGCGAATTTGGTTTAACTGTTGCACCTGCCTTCTCAGACCATATTAACGACGTTCAACCACCTTGGACAGATGTTACTTTCTTCCGTATGTACATGGATCATCCAGTTGAGAGCCAAAAATATTTAGGTGGCCAAGATCTTCCTCCTTATATCTTATTCGATACAATTAAATCAAATTTATATAAAGGTAATATTATCAACGAAGGATTATGGGCAACTTTATCAAATATTATTCCATTCTATCAACAAAATTATGGAATCGATGGGGCTCGTATCGATATGGGACACGCCCTTCCATCTGAATTAATCCATCGCATTATTGAAAATGCGCGTACAAACGATCCAGACTTCTGCTTCATCGCTGAAGAATTACAAGATGAAAATGCAAAAGTATCACGCGATAATGGATATAACATGATCATCGGATACGGATTCTACCAACAACCTCGTACATTTGAACACCGCACACACAAATTCATGTATGAGTCACGACACTTACCATGTCCAGTATTTGCTGGAGGGGAAACACACGATACTCCTCGTTTAGCTGCTCGCGAAGGTGGACGCACGCTATCAAAAATGTTAACAGTGATGAATATGTTTATGCCTAACGGGGTTCCTTTCATTAACTCAGGGCAAGAGGTTTATGAAATTCAGCCAATGAATACAGGACTTGATTGCCGTGATTATGAACAATATATTTTACCGCACAACGATCGTTACTTCGGAAAATTAGCGTTATTTGATAAATTTGCAATTCACTACTTAAATCATATGCGTTGGGAATTACCTGATACATTAGAAGCTGTTTCACAAATTCGTAAAAACCATTTATCAACGTTTAGAAACTTAAGTAACTTCGTTCCACTTGGATTTGATAACTTAGGTGATCCTGCCATTGGATTTGGATACATTGAAGAAGGAAAACGTGGTCACTTCAACAATAACACTTTCATTATTGTAGCAAGTACAGATATGTATCGTCCAATTGACGTAACAGTACACATTGAAGATTTACGTAAAAATTCAGGAAACACATGGTGTACAGGATCATTATTATTCTCAACTCATGAATGGCAACGTGAAGTTCATGAATTTGACAATAACCATAATTTACGTCTTCACTTACAACCAGGGGAAGTTAAAATCATTAAATTATAAGACAAAAAAAATCAGCGTTCTGTACGCTGATTTTTTTATTCCCCGTCCCTCTAAAAAGAATGCTAACTACCGGATCCCCCTATTTATCTCCCCTTTTTCGCAGCCCTAAACCTCATTTCTCTTAATAAAGCGTCTATGCCCACCCTAATCACCTCTAGTGCCTATTATTAAATGAGACTAAACGCCTCAAGGTAAAGGAAATACGATACGAATAAGCATAAAATATCTAGTTTTTTCATATAATAAATACATAACCATATAAAGGTAATTAGTGTGAGAGATTAATTATTGAATTGAAATGAATGATCATGAGGAGGAATCTATGATGTACCGAAATATTTTAGTCGCTGTTGATGATAGTGAAAAATCAAAAACCGCTTTTAGATCAGCCGTTGAAACTGCACGTGCGTTCAATGCCAAATTAACAATCTGTCATATTAAAAAAAATACAATTATTTATACCCCAATCGATCCAACGGGAATGCTCGCAACGACCTATATTTTTAAACAAGATTTCTCAGATTATATGGATGGTGTCTTAGATAAATTTAAAGAAGATGCAACGAAAGAGGGAATTAAAGAAATAGAAGTGGTTCAGACTTATAGCTCATCGCCAGGACTTGCGATTGCTGAAGTCATTGCACCCGGTTACGATGTCGATTTAATTGTATGCGGTGCAAGCAATAAATCTGGACTAGACCGTTTCTTATTAGGAAGCGTCTCTCTTGATATTGTTAAACATGCAACATGTGACGTGAACGTCATTCGTAATGGTGGTTCTCATTAAATAGAACCTCGTGACCCCTTATCGATTATAAAAAAGACAACGATTCAAACAATAAGAATCGCTGTCTTTTTTTTATGAAGAATTGTCAATACAAATGCGACAGTTTCTCATGAAATAGCTCGAATGAAGTTTTCCAACCTAAGCATTTTCGTGGTCGATGATTAATGAGGAGGAGGGCTTCATCAATCTCTTTCTCACTAACTCGTGCTAAGTCCGTCTTCTTCGGAAAGAATTCTCGAAGAAGACCATTGGCATTTTCATTACTTCCTCTTTGCCAAGAGGAATAGGCGTCAGCGAAGTAAACAGGAACCTTTAAATCTGCTTCTACTTTGGAATAACAAGCAAACTCTTTTCCTCGATCAACGGTATAAGTTTTAAAGGTGTCTTTAGGAAAATGTTCATATAACTCACTAATCGCTCGGTACATTTCAGATGCTGAGCGATTTTCGATTTTAACGGCGACATAAAATCGTGTTTGACGTTCAATAAATGTAGCTAAACATCCTTTACTTTTACCACGGCTTGAAACAACTGTATCAAGTTCCCAATGACCAAATGCCTGACGTTTTTTTACCTCTTTCGGACGTTGATGAATTGATGTCCCAATGTTAAATCGTCCGCGTGTTTCTCGTGGTTTTCGGCGTTTTCCCTTTTGCCTTAAACAGCTTAAATCCCCTAACAAAATCGTTCCGTCATAAATCCAACGATAAATAGTTTTGAATGAAATAACACCCTTTAAAACCGTATTAGAAATTTGTTCAGGCGACCAGGTTAACTTTAAATAATGTTGGATGGTTTGAATAACTTCTTCAGATTTGGTCTCTGGACGATGACAAACTAAGCGACGTTGCTCGGCTAATTCATCTGCTAGCTCTGCTTGATACGTCTTTTGAGTATTTCGTTTTAGTTCACGAGCAATGGTTGAATGATGACGATTTAATTGCCCCGCAATTTGTCTCGTTGAATAACCCAGTTTTGAAAGAACTTCTATACGTGTACGCTCAAATGTGTTAAGATGTTTATAACTCATAAATAGATCTCCTTGTTAAGAATTTGGTGTGGTAACTTCATTCTATAACAAAGAATTCTATTTATGAGCTTTTTTTATTTGTCGCACTTAATATTACAATCTGTCTTATGAAAACAAATCATTTTTCCACCTCTTCAAAGGCATATCGCCTTGAATGACTCATGATTTAGAGTTAAACATATCAAATTCTTCGCAGAAATCCATGAAGCATTTAATCGGCACCGAAATATACTTATCTCGATGAATCGCACAAAATAACGAACGATTAAGTTCATGGCCTTTGAGCCTATACACTTTTAGCGAGTGAAGTCGTTCCTCTCGAATCACTGACATATAAGGTACACAACTAACACCCATATTCAGTTTAACATAATTTAAGATTGCCTCTAAATGGCTTAATTCAATTGTCGAATTGACAGTAATCCCTTGGCTTTCTAAAAATTCCTCAAACCGCTCTCGTGTCCCACTCCCACTTTCTCGAATAATAAAGACATTATCCTGTAAATCTGCGACCTCTAAATACTCCTTTTCGCGCCAATTATGCTCAGTTGAACTAATGAAGACAAGCTCATCCGTCCAGATATCTTTCGAAATAATCTCTTTTGCACCAATGCTCCCTTCAATAAAGGCGAGATCAACCTTATTCGTTAAAAGTAGCTCCTCAATATGATGCTTATTATCAATAATCATCGATATTTTAATGTCTTTTTCTCGCTTATTAAATTCGTGAATCACATACGGCATAATATAGGCCCCTATCGTTGTACTGGCCCCGATGACTATTTTACCTTGATGCGTCTTCGAATATTGAACTGCATCTACCGCCTCCTCGTAAATATTCAATAACCGTCTCGTATATTCATAAAAAATCTTTCCCTCATTAGTCAAATAGAGCTTTTTTCCTATTCGATCAAATAATCGTATACCCATTTCTGACTCTAATTCTGATATGCATTGACTAATCGAAGGTTGACTAATATACATTTCTTTGGCCACTTGGCTCATATTTAAGCACGTCGCTGTTTTATAAAAAATATGTAATTTTCTAATATTCATTCTTATCTCTCCTTAACGACTAAACGAAACAAAACGAGGTGAAAATAAGTAATCACCTCGTTACACAATAATTATTTTTTATAGATTGTGTTACCCTCTTTAATCGTTTCTAACACATTAATTTCTTTGATTTTTGATGACTCTACTTCTAATGGATTACGATCTAAGATGACAAAGTCAGCTAATTTTCCTTCTTCAATCGATCCCTTTGTCTCTTCCTCAAAATATTGGTAGGCAGCGTTTAAGGTTAAAGCTTTAATGGCTTCCATCACCGTTAAGCGTTGATCTTCTCCTAGGATACGACCACTCTGTGTTTGTCTATTAACCGCATTATGAATCGCTAAGATTTGATTTGGCATTTTAACAGGGGAGTCTTGATGTAAAGTAAAGTTCATATTTCTTCTTAAAGCCGATTTCGCTGGACTTAATCGATTAGCTCGCTCCGGACCGAAGACAGAATCATAATGATAATCTCCCCAGAACCAGATATGATCTAAGAAAAACGTTGGTATAATTCCTAATTCCTTCATCGCATCCAACTGATCTTCACGAACAGTTTGCGCATGAACCATAACAGGTCTTAAATCCGTTTGACTTCCCGTTTCTTCTAACGCTTTTTTATAACATCTAATAAATTGATCTGCCGCCGCGTCCCCATTACAGTGAACGTTAACTTGAATATTATTTTCAATTAATGATTTAAAATAATCAGTAACCTCTTTATCTTCTTGTGTTCCATAACCACAATAGTCTTTTGATTCTCCTTCAGGAACTTCATAATACGGTTTAGTTAACCACGCTGTTTTACCTTGTGGCGATCCATCTAACCATGTTTTACCGCCTAATAATTTATAATGGTTAACATACTCTCTTTTTGGTGTTCCCTCATTTTTCAATAATTTTAATGTCACGTGCTGAACTGCTTGTCCGACAACATCCATTATTAACTCATTTTTTTGAGCTGCTAAACTTAATAATTGATGAAGATTTTCATCAACCCCGGCATCTTGAGCAGTCGTTAATCCATACGAAGAATAGATTTCTTGTGCTTTTTTAATACATTTTAATAACGTCTCAATCGATGGGGCAGGAATAATTTTTCTTTTTTCAGGGGCTAAGCACGCATTTTCTTCTAAGACTCCATTCGGCTCATTTGATCCTTCGACTGTTCGAACAACCCCACCTTCAGGTACCTCATAGTCTGTTCCAACATACCCCAATGCTTCAAGCGCTTTGGAATTCGTTGTAGAAATATGACCTGAAGCATGACTAACGAAGATTGGAACCTCAGTTGTAACCGTATCTAAATCAAATTTAGTAGGGTGCTCCTCATTTTCAAACTTCGTATTATCATAACCGAATCCAATCACCCATTCACCAGCTTTAGGGGAATTATTTTTGACGTATTCTTTTAACATTGAAATAAATTCTTCCTTAGAATTTGCTTCGCTTAAATTAACAATCATTAACGTTTGAGCGACTGCCGTGATATGACTATGCGAATCAATAAATCCAGGCAACATCGTTTTTCCTTCTAAATCAACAAGCTCTGTCTCACTATCCTTTAACTCAAACACTTCGTCTTTAGAACCTACTTTTATAATTTTTCCATTTTCAATTAAAACGGCCTCTACAGTCGGCTGATTTTCATTCACCGTGATAATAGTTCCGTTAAAATACAATTTTCTCATTTATTTCACTCCTCGTACTGTTTATAAATAAGTCATTCACTAAGTAAAATGATTTGAACAGATAGTTTTCTCAATCATTCCTATATCAAATGAAAATATAGAATAGAAAACAAATACTTAATGACACATTTATCTATAAAGTGTCTAATAATATAATCACAAAAACCGACAAAAATATTCAAGAAGAACATTTTTTATCGTCTAAAAAATACTCATCGTCTCTTCATTGTTTATCAAGGATATAAAAATAAGTAACTTATTGGCCTACCCTCTCAATCCTATCTATGATTTCTCTATTCGTAAAAAATTAGAGATTTTATTAAAAAATTCTCATAGAAAAAAAGATAAAAATCAATACTATAATAGATTTTATTTTAAAAAATAATGATCAGGCATCCATGTTTGATTCATGAGTTTTTTTATAGATTAAGTGTGATTAATCTGATTCTTATACATTTAAATGAATCCAATAATTAGACAACTTTATGAGATGTTTCTAATGAGTCAGATAATGGCTTTCTAAAGTCATATCCTCTTCATCATCATTTTCTCAAAAATTTAACATTTTTATTATAAAATTTTTTCTCAGATTTGTTAAATACATAAATGATATAGTTCTTATAACGAAATACCTATAAGACAGTATGTATAATTAATTCTTATATTTTTCATAAAAATTTTGTATTTAACAATTAATAAATAGGTAGTTACAATTATACTGGATTAAACGAAAGGAGTCTCTTTATGAAAAAAAACAAATCAAAATTTATCCAAAATATAATTGACATTATTCCCGGATTTTTAGTTTCCCTCATCGTTGCGCTCATTAGTATGTTTATTGCTACATTCATTCCAAAGTTAGGAGCCGCATCAATCGCTATCTTCCTCGGAATGTTTGTGGGAAATGTATTCCTGAATCAAAAAGTATTTCAAAAGGGATATAAGTTTTCTGAAACAGATTTACTCTCTTATTCAATCGTATTATTAGGAGCAACCTTAAGTATTTCTACCATTTCTGAAATTGGATTTTCAGGTGTTCTATTTATCGTTCTTCAAATGGCGATTACTGTTATAGGTGCTTTATTTATTGGAAAAAAACTAGGGTTTTCAGATAATTTTAGATATATGATGGCCAGTGGAAACGCCGTATGCGGTTCATCAGCCATTGCAGCAACAGCTCCTGTCATCGGAGCCAATGATAAAGAAAAAGGAATTTCCATTACAATTGTCAATGTAACTGGGATTGTTCTTATGTTCTTACTTCCTTTAATTTCCCAAATTTTATATAATAACGAAACAACTCAAACATCTGCAATGATTGGAGGAATCTTACAATCTGTAGGTCAAGTCGTTGCAAGTGGAGCAATGGTCAATGAGCACGTTAAAGATTTATCTACAATTTTCAAAATTGTTCGTATCATCTTTTTAGTCGTTGTCGTATTTGGACTTGGACATTTAAAACATAAGTCAAATAAAGAGATTCTCGAAGAAGAAGTCGAAGAAATTGAAAAAGGGAAAATAAAAATTCCTTGGTATGTTATTGGTTTCTTCATTACATGTGCTTTATTCTCTGCTCACATTATTAGCGATGATATCTCAGTTATGTGTAAGGAAATAAGTAATAAATTTGAAATTATCGCTTTAGCAGCAATTGGTCTTCGTGTTAATGTAAAAGATTTAATTAAACAAGGAAAAGCCGTCTCATTATATGGTTTATTTATCGGATTAATCCAAATATTAACTGCCATCCTTTTAATTGCCGTCTTATTATAAAATATAATTTTCTACGATATGAAAATACTAAGTCATATAGAAAGGTGAGATTGATCTTCTCTATCGATAAAACGAAAAATTCACGTACCAGTCAATCACTATTGTTATTTGATTCATGTGAAAAACAAACGAATAATAAGGTCGTCATTAATTTTCCCCCTAACAAATTTAATGACGACCTAACTAACCTTTCTAAATCTATAAAGAAAGAATGTACGATTTATGAGAAAAAAAACATTTTTCTATGGCTGGATTATCGTTTTAGCGTGTCTTTTAATCCAAGCCGTTCCTTATTCCCTCGTAGCTAATATTTTACCTACGTTTACGAATTTCGTTATCTCTGGAGAAGGGTTTACTTATACCGAATTTGCGTTTTTATTTACACTCGGAACTTTCGTCTCAGCACTCTGCTCCCCCTTTATCGGTAAACTCTACTCACGCCCTAATCCTAATATTAAACGACTTTATACAGTAGGTTGCCTTCTTGTTGGGATTGGATTTGCTGCTATGTCCCTAGCTGGAAAAAATATTATTGTCTACTACGCACTCTCTATCCTCCTTCAAATTGGGGTTTCCATCGTCTCCGCCATTGGGGTCCCAATGCTAATTAATAGTTGGTTCGTCGAAAATAAAGGAACCGCCATGGGAATTGCATTTTGCGGGGGAGGACTTGGAAACATGATTCTCCAGCAGTTAGCAAGTAAATGGCTTTCTAATCCAAGCATCGGTTATAAGGGCGCCTTCCTACGATTTGGGTTCATGGCACTCATCATTTCGTTGCCAATCGCCCTATTTGTTATGCGGCTCCCTCGCTCTAAGAAGGAACTGCAACACACGCCACTTATTCATCCTAAAAAACAGCTCATACACGACGCTAACTGGGGATACTCCTTCAGTGACGTTCAAAAAATAAAATCATTTTGGGTATTCGCTCTTTCCTTTACCTTTATCGGCCTATACGTTGGAGGGATGTCCATTGAATTTATTCCTTACCTTCAAACATTAGAAAAAACAGGTGCCTTCACGCTAGGATCAGCCCTAGTTGCCTCGTTATTTGGATTTTTCTCCATCTTCGGTAATTTATCTGGAGGTTACCTATTTGATAAACTAGGGATTAAAAAATCGCTAATACTGGCAGGAATCCTTGTTGTCACGTGTGGCCTTTCATTAATTTTTGTTCCAACCTTTAATTTTCTTGGAATTATATTTTCCATTTGTTTAGGAATTTCTATGTTTTCATATATCATCGGCCCATCCTATATGACAGGTGCTTTATTCGGTAACCGAGAGTTTGGTACCATCCTGAGCGTGGTTCAAATATTTTTCGCGATTGGATTTGGTCTAGGATCTACCCTTTTCGGAATAGTTGTCGATAAACATGGATTCCCAGTCGCTTGGATTTCAACGATTATTTATGCTATTATCGCCTACAGCGGATTACTCTATTCCACTACGGCTATCATAAAATTAAATAAAGAGGCAAATGTCATCGAAACAAAAAAAATATCATAAAAAAAGGATTCCAACGAAAGGTTGGAATCCCTTTTTTATTGATAATTAACTAAAGCTAAAAATGATTGTGGATCTAATGAGGCACCACCAACGAGCGCTCCATCAATATGTTCTTGTGCCATTAACTCTTTAATATTGTTAGGGTTAACAGAACCACCATATTGGATACGAACCGCTTCAGAAACTTCTGATCCAAATAAACGTTCAATCACTGAACGGATATAACCAATCGTTTCATTAGCCTGTTCTGCCGTTGCTGTACGCCCCGTTCCAATCGCCCAAATAGGTTCATAAGCAATAACAACTTGTTTAGCTTGCTCTTTTGTTAAACCTTCTAATGCTTTAACCGTTTGTGCCTCTACAATTTGATTTGTTTGCCCTGCTTCACGATCTTCTAATGATTCCCCTACACAAATAATTGGAATTAAACCATTTGAAAAAGAAACATGTACTTTTTTATTAATTGCCTCATCTGTTTCATTAAACATTTCACGTCGCTCACTATGTCCCAATACAACATAAGAAACACCAATTGAACTTAACATCTGTGGCGCGATTTCACCCGTATAAGCACCTTCTGATTCGAAATGCATATTTTGTGCCCCAATACGTAAAGAAGCGCCCTGACGCTTAACTAAACATCTTAAATATGGAAATGGTGCACAAATCACAGATTCTACTGTATCTGCTGAAGCTACACGATCTTTGACCGCGTAAATAAATTGCAACGATTCATCTCGTGTTTTATTCATTTTCCAGTTTCCTGCAATAATTGGTTTTCTCATTACTTTACACTCATCCTCTCTTACTTCTCAGACGCTTCCCCTACTGAAACATCCTCTTTTTGTTCCTTAACCGGAACTTGTTTCTCCTTTGTTTTTTTCAACCTAAAGAGCCCCGTCGTATTAAAGATTAACTCGATTAAAACCATCGAGATAACCAATAGAACTAGTCCGTAAAACTTAGACACCATGGTATATAAAATCGCTGTAAATGAAAACAAAGCAGCAATTCCATATAAAACGAGTACACTTTTCACATGCCCAAGATTTCGATCTAGTAATTGGTGATGGACGTGACCACGATCGGGTTCAAAAGGAGACTGCCCATTTAGTATACGACGAATAATAGCCCAAATCGTATCGAAGATTGGAACCGATAGCATAATAATTGGGATAATAAACGACACAAAGGCTGCATTTTTGTAACCTAATAGCGATAAAACCGAAACCGAAAATCCTAAAAATAACGATCCGGTATCTCCCATAAAGATTTTTGCTGGATGAAAGTTATGAACTAAAAATCCCAGCGTCGATCCGAATAGTAAGCAGGCCATCATCGCAACAAATAATTCCCCCTGATATCCAGCAAGAATCGCCATTGTTCCAAATGAAATCGCTGATATCCCCGAAGACAGTCCGTCTAACCCGTCAATTAAATTAATTGAATTCGTAATCCCGACAATCCAAATAACAGTAATAATTCCCCCGAACCAGCCTAAATCAATCACAGGTAAAAACGGTAAATAAATTTTATCAATCATAAAATTCCCGTAAAAAACCATGATTAACGCTGCTACTAATTGAGCCAACGCCTTTGGTTTAGCTGGTAATTCGAACATATCGTCTAACATTCCCGTCACAACAATTAAAAAGGAAGCGATAAAATAGGCATCTATAAAGGCAATCTCATCTTGATCGATGGCGTACCCTTTTACCCTAAAGATCATATAGCCTACTAAAAAGGCGATATAAATGGCAAGACCACCCATTCGTGGCATCACCCGACTATGAACCTTCCGTTTATTAGGTTGGTCCACAGCATCTGTAAAATACGCTAACTTCATCACATACGGTGTAATAAAGCATGCGATAAGAAAGCATAAACTAATTGCTAATAAGTAAATCATGATGGCACCTCACGGTTAAAATTTGATGTTATTATATCACATGACATTTATGAACAAAAGATGAACACTATTATTTTCTATTTTTACGAGTTATTTCTACCTTTTTTCTACATCAAATCGTCATTTTTAATATTATTTTCGGCATTCTAAACGAGCAAGCTCATCCATGACCTCGATAAATTCTTCCATGAAAATACTTAAAATTTCCTCGTAGGCCCCATCCTCTTTCAGTTCCATTTCTAATTCACGACTATATTCGTACAGTTCATCTGCTCCAATTTGACCCGCTAATCCTTTAATCGTATGGACCATACGAATAGCCTCTTCTCGATTAGAATCAATGAGCTGAGGTAACTGTTCAGTCACCATATAGAAATGCTTTCTAAAATTGTGCGCGATGCGTAAATATAATCTCGTATTTCCTGCGACTCGCTCAAGGGCATAAGAAATATTTAACATCGTAGACATCTCAATCAACTGTTCAGGTTTTACTGGTTTAACATCTGTCGATTTAGCTTGTAAAACGCGGTAAACTCCATTTGAAAGTGTATAGTGATCAACAGGTTTAGGAACGTATCCATCCACCCCATGCCTTAAAATGAAATCAAGCTCTTGACGCTGGCTAACACCTGTTAATAAAATCACTTTCGCCTCACTATTAATTAACTTAATGGCTTTAAAGGCCTCCGTTCCACTCATTCCTGGCATAATCACATCTAATAAAATACAATCATAGGTATTTTCGGCCTTGGCGTAATGTTTAAGCGCCTGTTTTGGGTTTGAAAAAGCCGTCACACTATAACCGAATCCTTCAAGGAGCGCCGCCGTAATTTCTAAATTTGATGGTTCATCATCAATTAATAAAATCTTTCCAGCTCCATGTAACACCGATTCTTCAGTCACTAACTCCTCGATTCCGTGGTTAATCGGTAAATATAACGTAAATGTTGTCCCCTTACCGACCACGGAATCCACTTCAAGGGCCCCATTATGATTACGTAACGTTTCAACAACACTCGCTAATCCCATTCCGGTTCCTTTACCGACATCCTTTGTCGTAAAGAACGGTTTAAAGATTTTAGGGAGTAAGCTTTCTTCAATCCCAGAACCTGTGTCCGAAACTTTTAAAATGGCATAATGATTCGGCGTAATCGTCGTATTTAACAAATTGCCCGGTATCTCTTCCAACTGATCATGGGTTAAAGATAAACGAATTTCTCCCTGTCCAGCAATTGCATCACGCGCGTTAATACATAAGTTTAAAATAGCATTGTTTAATTGTGATTCATCACCGAGAACATAATAATCTTCCGGCTCTACATTTAATTCGATACGAATTCGACGGTCAATCGTATGCTTTAACATATTCACTGTATCTTTCACAATTTGAACCAAATCAAGATTCATACGTTTATTTTCAGGCTTATGCGAAAAGTTAAGCAGCTGACGCGTTAATTCCGTTGAATGACGCACCGAGCGCTCAATCCCATCCATATAACGCAATAACGTTTCATCCGTTGTCATCGTCTTCATCAAAGCCACATAACCCAAAATTCCATTTAACTGGTTATTAAAATCGTGACTCACCCCGCTCGTTAACTGCCCAAGCGCCTGTAATTTTTGAAGTTGGCCATCGATTAAATCGTGTTTTTTCTTGGCAGAAGAATCGATTAATAATCCGCGGACAATCACCGAACCCTCTGATTGAATAATCTTTTCGCACTTAATCGTCAACGTCTCCCACGGTTTATGTTTATGACGAATCATCACATCTTGCGTTAACTCCACACTCGGATCCAATAAGAAATTTTCAACAATTTCATTAATCGATTCATTATTATATAAACTTTGACTCTCTTTCGAATCTTCATCAAAATCTAACAATTGCTCAACGACTTCACTCACATACCAAATTTGTTCACTCACGCGGTATTCAAAAAAGCCGCAAGCTAAATGAAGTAACTGTAAATACCAATTTGTTGCCCCTACTTCTAACTCTAATTCAGAACTAAATGTTAATTTATTTATCTCTACAACTCTCATATCTTTTATTCTGTTAAAAAACAGGTACCCCACTTTCTCTAAAGTAACTAATAAAAGTTTCCCCTAATTTAGGAAACCATATACTACAATTATCCTAATTACCTTATTTTACTACACTCTATTCTATTATAGGTCTTTTAATAACAACATTCAATCTCTTCTGTATAAATGCGACATAAAATAACAAAGTTGTCTATTTTTATCCCCAACTTTCCCCCCTTGACATATACTAGATTAGATAGTGACTAACCTCACATCGTTTAAAACTATCTCACAGTTTTAGATGGGCTCGAAAGACACTTATCCTTTTAAAAACAACACGCCTTCACTTATCCGATGACTTGCCTGCCATTGAAGCCCCCTGTCTTTTAAGACACCGTGACATGACTCATCAAAAGGAGATTGTTATGAAAAACAAACAACAAACTAAAAATAGGACCACTCCCTCTCCTAAACAAAAGGCGCCTCCACAACAACTCACCCACCAATTTATTGAACTTTTATCTGAGAAAATCGATGAAGTTCAGACTATCATTAAGGATACGCCTATTCATTTAACAGAACCAGAGGAGACGGATTCGGACTTTTTAGATGATTTTGATCCGACTGACATGCGATTTCAAACACCAGATGCAGAAACTTTAACCGGTTCAAGTAGTCGTATAGTCATTCAAAATGATGCTGCCTCAAATAGCGGACAAAGTGCGGCGGCCATTGCCCGACGAACTTCCTTTCAATATGCTCCTAAAGAAACGAAATCCTATAATTATGGTTTTACGAACAATGAATTTTTCGCTTTTATCGGATCACTTGATCCCGTTGAATATATTTTGGTCATTACTGTTATTGCTATTATTGTTGGCGTTGAATTTAACGTCTTTGAACTCCAAATTTTAGGGGGAGCACTCGTTGATATCGGGGTTACACTCGGGAATATGGTTGAACAACAACTCTTCCAACAAGCGAGAAAAAGTGAAATTTTCAATCGCGAACGTAATGAGGCCGAACAAAATGACTTTGATACACTCTATGACGATATCGATGCCTTACAGGCACAAATTAACGAACTTAAACGTCAGTTAAATAATCAACCATCTTAAAAAGGACACTCATTTATAAAATGGTGTCCTTTTAATCGCTTATATCTTCCTCATCGTCATAAAGATGAATTAATCTTCTAGTTGATAACCAAAAATAACAACTTGAACCACAACTTCTAAAACTTCTAAAATTGCTTTCATGCATAGCCTCCCTAAAACATAAATAATCGTCATCTACGGTGGTGCTCCATCCCTTTGCTCAATTTCAATGAGATAGAAATAGAACGTTTTCTACCTTTCACTCAACAACGTCGCTCGATGACCTTCCGTTTTATCCATCAGACCTTCATTGACATCGACGTTTTACTTCTTAAATTTTTTCCGGCTTTAAATCACGGATGTTCCTCAAATAGATTCAACCCATTTATTTAAAACTTCCTCCCATCTTGACCGTTGTCATCACGCCGTTCAACTAGCTAGCATCGAAAAATAGTCTCAACTGACGCAGACATCTTCATTCTAGTTCGCCTTCTGTAACGGTCACCCTTATGTTATAGAAAAAAAATCAAACTTTATTCAAATCATTTTTAAAAAAATAAAAAAAGGCGCAACGCCTTTTTTTATTCATTCGTATTTTTTACATGAGTATCAATAAATTGATAGATATGTTGGAAGTATTCTGACTCCATCTTACTATCTGCCTCACAGTGTCCGAGTCCTTCAATATACCACAACTCTTTATTCTCATGCGGAATAGCATCGTAAATATATTGACTACTTTCTGGGGGCGTCACTTTATCTTCCGTCCCATGGATCAATAGAACAGGAACCGTAATATTTTTTACAGCATTCACAGGTTGGATATCGTCATACGTTAAATCTTCTTTTGCCTTTAACACGACATTTCCGGCCCATTTCGCAAAGCCAACAGGTAAAAGCGGAATATCCTCGGCAATAATTCCAAGCTCAACGGCACTTTCCATCGTATGGTAAGGGGCATCTAAAATATAAAAATCAACATTTTTGCTCTCTTCATTTAATTCAGTTTGCATCGTTGACGTGGCAGCCCCCATTGAAAATCCATGAACGCCGATGGTCCCATCTTGATACAGTGAGCGCGTGTAATCCGCAACCGCCTCTAAGTCAAAACGCTCATATAATCCAAACGTATAATTATCACCACCCGTTAATCCGGTATTTCGTTGATGATAAACGACCACATTATAGCCATTTTCTAAATAGTTGAACGCGACGTTCAACACTTCATGATAGTTACTCCCAATTCCATGAACAACAATCATCGCGTCAGATGTCTCCTGATTAGATTTGATATGAAGCGTTTCTACGTCATAATCATTGACTTCACTTTTGACAAAAACCGTCTCATGCTGATAACGATTAAGCGTGTCTAAAACCTTATCCTCACGCTCGGCATAAAAAGTTGGCATATCTTCCGCCTTTACGGATGGCTTTTTACCGACCGTTCCATCATAAACCATCCCACCAATAATCCAAGTCGCCGCACCTACAACGGTCGCCGCTGCCGTTGCCGCAATCCCAGATCCAATAATGACATTTTTCTTTTTCATAACTTCACCTCACAAAAAAGTACTTTCCTCTATTATAACAATATTTATTTTGTATTTCAAACTTTTAACCTAAATTCCTTTTCTAATCTTTAAAGGCCACTATTTCGTTGATGAAACGAAAGAATTCGTCGCTTGCTCCAACAAAAAAATGTCATTAAAACTCGATTTTTGTTTCTTAACATTATATAATAAATCCAACAAATTGAAGAACGAATACGAGGATATAACATGAATTTTAACGTACAAAATGCGGAACAATTCCGTCATACACTCCTACAACAACTGAATTTTATAAAAAAAAATGAACGTTACTGTTCACTCTATCACCATCCAAACACGAAAGACCAAGGACATCTTTTCATTTATGAACGTCCTGGATACTATTATTTCGCTATCGCGGATTATACGATTCCCCACGCCTTTTCCATTCACTTTAATAACCCCCAACGCCTGATGAGATTTGGAACCGTCTATAAAGGAACGACCCAATTTCAATTAGAAAATAAACCGGTCTCCTCCTTCACACCGTCCTCTTTCTTCGTCGTCGAAAAAAACTTAATTGGGACACAAACATGGCAACAAGGGCAACATTTTCATGGCGCTGAAATTACGATTTACGAAGCTTATTTTAATGAAGTCATCGCTCCCCTATTACAAACAACCATTAGCTTCGACTCTTTTATTGAAAACTACACGTATCATTACCTGCCGCTGGAGGTGATGAACGTGATTCAACACATGCAGACCCTTTCGCAAAAAAACAAACTTGATCCTCTAAGACTAGAAAGTTCCATTCTCGAATGTATTTCGCTTATTTTCACAAATATTGAACATTCCCCTGAAAATACGTTTACCCATCAAATTGATTATGGGAAAGTAAAAGTCGGGAATCGCTATCTTAAATTAACAGTTACCGATATAAAGAGTATCCAACGAGCACATGATTTACTGATTGAAAACTTTGCCACCCCTCCTACGATTGAAAAACTAAGCGAACTTGTTATGCTTCATCCCCAAAAATTAAAGGCCGGGTTTCAACACTATTACCACATGACCATTGGAGAATTTATTACGACTCATCGCCTCTCCATTGCAACCAACCTTCTTTGCACCACGGAGATGAGTATTGCTGATATCGCCAAGCACGTCGGCTACCCTTATCCGAGTAACTTTATTAAAACCTTTAAAAAAGCCTTTAACTGTACGCCTCTCCAATACAAAAATAAACAATAAATCCCAGTCCATTTAAATAGACTGGGATTTTTCATCTTCTTTAATTAATCGAACATTCCATCTGACCAGTAAGGTCACTAAAAAAACAAAGAACGCGGCCATAAGGATTAACAAATAAAGTTTTTGAGATAAAACCTCTAAAAGACCACCAAATAATATTTGTCCAAGTGGAATACACAACGTCGCAAACGCCGAACCAAAGGCTAAAATTTTTCCGAGGATTGCTCCATCAACAGCCTGATATAAATAAGCCGCGCTTAGCACGTTGGCAATTCCAAGCACCCCCATAATAATCATTCCACAAACGGTGAAAAGCACAACACTTGTCGCTGCATCAATAAAGCCGAAATGAAAAAGGTAAACAACTCCACCCATTAGCATCATCGAAACAGAGGTCAAATATAGAAGTTGATAAACTCGTTTAATATGAAAATGGTTTGGCCTATAAGTAATGATGAATCCTCCGACAATCATTCCAAGAGCAATCATCCCTTCAGCCCATCCATAAACCTCAGACGATAAAGCAAACGTCACCTTAATCAAGTAAGGGGTTGCCACACTAAAGACCGGAACTAAAAATAAGTTATAAAATCCAGAAAATAAGAGCATGCGACAGACAATTAAATTCTCATGTCTCAAATAATGATAACTTTCCTTCATATCGGTCATAAACGCCGCTTTAAATGATTGTTGTCCCTCCCGGCGTTGATGCGGAATTTCCAAAAATAACTCTAAGAGCGCAGAGAATAAAAAGCTAACTAAATTAATGATGACAACACCCGTAATCCCAAAAAAGCCGTATAAAAGACCTGCCAAAATAGGACCTAAAAATTGGCTTAACGAAGCGACTTGCTGAATAATGGCATTGGCTCTTACTAAATGGTCTCGGCTGACAATCAGTGGAACACACGTATTAACAACCGGTTGATAAATCGTAGAAATCGTTGACAACAAAACCATGACTGTTGCAATCACTAAAACATGGTCTTGGCCGTTAAAAACAATCCATACATAAACAAGCAATAATAAAGCACTTAAACTATCAAGCCCTATCATTAACCGTTTTTTATTCCCCCGGTCAGCTAACATTCCCGCAATCGGTGAAATCAAGACAACAGGAACCATTGAAAGGGCCAAAATAGCTGAAAAAATCCCGGCCGATCCCGTTAAATCCAGCAAATACAAAGACAAAGCAAATCGTTGAATCGAACTTCCAAACAACGAAATAACTTGCCCTAAAACTAAAATATTAAAATTTTTCTCATATAACGTTTTTCCCATGATGTCTCCTAATGAATAACTTCTATCGCGCGATATTAAAATCTACACAAATAGGATATTGCTTACTTTCATCTAATTGTAGCGTTGCCTCAATCCCATACAACGTTCTCAAATGATCCGTTGTCACTACTTCTAATGGATGTCCTGCGAAAACCACTTCTCCTTCTTTTACCCCAACCAAATAATCAGCGAATTTTGTGGCATTATTTAGTTCGTGTAAAACCATGACAATCGTCCGATTAGCTTCCTGATTTAATTTCTTTAGTAATAATAAAATTTCAAGCTGATGCGCCATATCTAAATACGTCGTCGGTTCATCTAAGACTAAAATTTCCGTATCTTGTGCTAATGCCATCGCAATCCATGCGCGCTGACGCTGTCCACCCGATAAACGATCGACCGGACGATTCGCGAAATCAGAAATGCCGGTCACTTCCATCGCCCAATTGATGAGTTCAATATCTTTTTGCTTTAAACCACCCATCGCACTTTGATAAGGAAAGCGACCATACGACACTAATTCCTTCACCAAAAGTCCTGATGGAACCGATGGACTTTGTGGCAAGACGGCCATCTTTTTCGCAATTTCCTTTGGAGCCTGCTCTTTTAACGCGACACCATTTAATAAAATATCCCCTTTTTTCGGCATAATAATACGCGCAATCGATTTTAATAAGGTCGACTTTCCACACCCATTCGATCCAATAATCATCGTTATCTTTCCCTTAGGAATTTCAAGATTCATATTTTTAATAATGTATTTATCATCATAGGCTACGTCTAACTGTGAAACTTTAATAGCTTCCATTCTAACACCTCCCACAACACTATTCTTTTAACATTAAATAGATAAAATAAGGAACACCAACAATTGAAATAGTAATTCCGACCGGAATCTCAATCGGTGAAAACATATTTCTTGAAATCGAATCCGCTATTAAAATAATAACACCACTCACCAACCAGGCAATCGGCAATTGTCTTCGATGAACTGGACCGACTAAGCGTTTTGCCAGTTGGGGCCCCAATAACCCTAAAAAGGCAATATTACCTGCAACAGCTGTTGCTAATGCAGATAACACAATCGCAAAAAAGAATAGACGTTTACGTTCCGCCTCAACCTTAACTCCAAGCCCTGTTGAAATTTCATCGCCTAAGTCTAAAACATCTAAAATCTTTGATTTATACAGGGTGAGCCCTAAAAATAAAAGAGCAGGCGGTAAAATTAAAAAGAAGAATTTCCAACTACTTCCCCAAAGGCTCCCACTCGTCCACGTCAACACTTGGTTATAATCGCCCTGTGACATCTTTAACTGATAAAGAGAAATAAACGCATTAATTCCAACATTTACTCCAATCCCCGTTAAAATTAACCGAGTCGGTACAATTCCTTTTTTATAACTTAATCGATAAATGAGAACCCCACTCACAAAGCTCCCGATGATTGCGACGATTGGCATGATAAAGAGTGAAAGATTTCCAATCTCACTATAATACGTCCGTTGTCCCGAAGAGATAAGCAACACAACCGCAAGAGCGGCACCTGCATTAATCCCAATCATCCCCGGTTCAGCTAACTCATTTCTTGTGACACTTTGCAACACACAACCCGATGTGGCTAAACAAACAGCGACCACAAGGGCGACACAAAGACGTGGGAGGCGAATATCAAAAATAGTGGCGTTTTGAAGCTTCGATCCATTCCCCATGAGCGTCGCTATCACCTCGTAAACAGACATCTGATAACTTCCAAGACTAATAGCGACTAAAAAAATGGCCACTAACAGAAGACTTAAACTTAAACTGATGACAATCAATCGTTTATTCACTAAGCGCCCTCCTTTCTCACCATCCAAATAAATAAAGGAACCCCGACTAATGAAGTAAATAAACCAATCGGTGTTTCGTAAGGCTGATTAACTAACCGTGCTAACACGTCCGCCCAAATAACAAGCGTTGATCCAAATAGGAAAGAAAGAGGCATAATCACCCGATAATCTTGTCCCACCCATCGTCGAATAATATGAGGAACAATCAGTCCAACAAATGCGATATTTCCGGCGACTGCCACACAAACTGCACACATCGGAATAATTAAGAGTAACGTTTGCATGCGAATTCGATTAGGATTTTCCCCTAATCCAATACAAACATCTTCTCCTAAATTAACAACATTAATTTTAGGTGCTAAAAACAAAGCGAGAATCGTCGTCAACACACCCACGATTAACACGAGTTGGACGCTCGCCCATGTCGTCGCGCGGAATCCACCCGCTAACCAAAACGCTAGATTCTGAGATTTATTCGTTAATAGGGCAATAACAGTTGCCATGGAAATAAAAAAAGTACTCAAGGCAGTTCCTGCAAGTAATAGCTTTGACATATTCATATGACGCGCACTCTTCATACTAAAAAGTAAAACGAGGGTTCCGCTCACTAACGCTCCGATAAATGCCGCAAACATATAACCAAAAAGACCTAATAACCCTGAACTTGCCCCCATCAAAGCGATGGCGAATGTCGCCCCTTGAGTAATCCCCATAAGTGACGGTTCCGCAACAGGATTCCTTGTCACCCCTTGCATCATTGCACCCGTAATACCAAGAAGACCGCCTATAAAGGCGGTACAAATAGCTCTTGGTATCCGAACATCTCTAACTAACTGCATATCTAAAATATCTTCATAATGAAAAATACTATCGATCACTGTCTGCAACGGGATACTTTTCGCACCCGCACAAATCGCAACAATTAGCCCGATTATTGCGAATAAACTGCATAACGTAACTAAAAGGGTTACTTTCTTATTCATGCATACCCGCTAATAAACTTTGTACTTCATCAACAAATGCTAAACGTCCAATTGGGCTATAACCTTGATTAAAATATGGACTTGCCGGTAAAATCACAACATTCCCTTCTTTTACTGCCTTTGTTCCTTTCCAAATGCTGCTCTCTTCTAACGTTTTTAAATCCTCATCTGTTCCCACTGCAAAAATATAATCTGCCTCAATAGATGCTAATCCATCTAAAGAAACAACTGGTAAACTAATATCTTCTTGCTCTGGCATTCCGACTGGTTTTAATAATCCCATATCATTATATAAAATCGATCCAAGTCCCGCTTGATCAAAAATGAATAAACTTCCCGCACTCGCTAAAAATGAAAGATACGTACTATCCGCTCCATAAGTCGCTTTAATTTGTTCACCGACTTCTTTTGCTTTCGCTAAATAATTATCAATCCAAGCTTGTGCCTCGGCCTCTTTTCCAAATACCCCTGCCACATGTAAGAAATCCTCTTTCCAATCCACTTGTTTCATCTCAACCATCACAACAGGCGCGATTTTTGATAACTGATCATACATCTTCTCTTGCACCGTAGAAATAATAATTAAATCCGGATTAAGCGCCATAATCGCCTCAACATCCATCTCCGCTAACATACTATATCCTAAAATTTGAGCATCAGCTAACGTCTCTTCTAAATAGGTTGGTAAGATTGTGTAATCATATCCATCACTATTAGCTGTCCCGATAACCTCGTATCCGATTAACGATAAAATATCACTAGCTCCACTAATATCAACAATACGTTTTGGGTCCTTTGGAATTTCAACGTCACCCTTCACATCTGTGACCGTTACCATTTCAACTGTCTCTTGTTGATCCGGTTCCTTTGGTGACTTAGAACATCCAACAAGTAATCCAACTAAAACAAAAAAACTCATAAAAGATAAAAATGCTTTTTTCATGTTTGACTCGTCCTCCTTTAAATTTAACCATCTCGCATCAAATGGTTAGCATAAGCTAACTTATAGGATGATTATACAAAATTAACCTCTTGGACACAAGAATTGCATCTCATTTCATTATTTTATCATCCGATTCCATTATCTTTCCTTTACACAAATCTACCTATCTGTCATTCCCTCCCTTTAATCTCAACTATGTTTAATATGTAAAAAAAACACCTATCTTATTCCAAATCTCTAAGTCTCGCTCAAATTTTTAGGCTAAAAAATGAAAAAGAGCCGGAGCCGACTCTTTAACAGTCTTTCATTTAATCCATCGCTCGGCCAAAAGAAGTTGGATTAATCAATTCCAAATTCTTTGGCATACTTGATCGTTCCACACACCTTCGGTACCTCTTCTTTTAGTGGATACGCCATAAAATTCTCGCTTGGCACCTCAAAAGGTGGCTTAATTCCAAAGGTAGCTGCTGGTAAATAACCGGCCTTTGGGTAGTAAGTTTCACTGCCTAAGACAACCGAATAATCATAACCTAATTCACGCGCCCTGTTATGTCCCTCGTTGATTAAGGCAAGCCCAATGCCCGACCTTTGATAATCAGGAAGCACCGCTAACGGGGCTAGTGCTAACACCGTTTCGCGTCCCACCTTAGCCTCGGTAAACAAAATATAACCTACAATTTTCCCATCTATCTCGGCAACGAGAGATAAATCTTTAATAAACGCCTCTCCCTTCTTTAATGCCTTGACGAGCTCATGTTCATTCCCATCCGTGTGTTCTGCCTGCTCAAACGCCGCTTTAATCACTGTATGGATGATTTCATCATCCTTCGTCGTCTGTTTTCTTATCAACAACATAATCCCTCCATCACATTTAATTCATTTAAACTAAGTATACCGTTGTAGCGTTAAGGCCTCAAGCTTCTTCTCCTCCCATCGTTTAAATACTCCCTCATCAAACGGCACCATAAAAAATTGCCTACGAGCCGAAGCTAACGTAGGCAACCAACATCCTCTTATTTTCGTTTTAATGGTTTGTTTTTACGAACAAGACGTACGACACATTCCACGTGAGACGTTTGAGGGAACATATCAATCGGTTGAATGTAATCAACGCGATACTTTTTCGTTAATTCTTTTAAATTTTTCGCCATCGTTGAAGGATTACATGACACATAGACAATCGTTTGCGGTTGAACGCGTTTTAACATTTCAATTAATTCTTCCCCTAATCCTGTACGTGGAGGATCCACAATCACAACATCCGGTTTGAATCCGTCATTCGCCCACTTTGGAACAATTTGCTCAGCCTTTCCAACTGCGTAATACGTATTAGTTAATCCGTTTAACTTCGCATTTTCCTTCGCATCATTAATCGCTTGACGCGTAATATCAACCCCGCGAACCTCGCTTGCTTTATCCGCAACCCATTGACCAATCGTTCCAACCCCACAATAAGCATCAACGACTTTCTCTGTTCCCTTTAAAGCCGCCGCATACTTCACTTGATTGTATAATTTAACCGTTTGTTCTGGGTTTAACTGATAAAAGGCACGTGGTGATAAATTAAATTTAAATCGTCCTAACTCATCCGAAATAAACTTCTCACCCGCTACATGTTGCAACTCTTTTCCTAAAATCTCGTGCGTATCTTCGCCGTTAATGCTCACATACACCGATTTAACATCTGGGCAGTATTTCATTAAATCTTTCGCCAACGAATACATCTTTTTAAAATCATTATTCGCAAAAACAAATGTCACCTGAACCTCACCCGTTTTAAACCCGCGGCGAACCACAATATAGCGTGCCGTCCCTTTACGCGTCTTCGGTGCATACGCAAATACTTTATAATCATCTAATAAATCAACCGCATGATTAATAACCTTATTAATTTCCTCATACTGAACATCACAATCCGTCACATTTACTAACTCGCGTGAGTTCATACTATAAAATCCGACCATAATTCCATCTTCATCATAACCGACCGGCATTTGCGCGCGATTACGATAATTATAAGGGTCATTCATTCCCATCGTCGGACGAATATCACACTCATCTGGATCTAAACTTGTATAGCGCTCAATGGCCTGAGACACAGCATCACGTTTAATACGTAATTGCTCTTGATAAGACATATGTTGTAATTGACATCCACCACATTGCCCATAAACTTCGCACGCCGGTTGAACGCGATGTTTTGATTTACGCTTAATACGAACCACTTCAGCCTCTGCATAACCATTTGCCACGCGTGTACACGTCGCGACAACCTCTTCGCCGACTAGTGTTCCTGGAATAAACACGGCTTGCTTTTTATAATAGCCGATTCCTTCACCGTTAATACCGATACGTTTAATGGTAACTAAAAATTCTTGACCAACCTTTAAAGGAGACATCTTCATTTATTTAAACCTCCAACTGTATTTTTTCATTTATCTTTTAATCTTACCACATTCGCTCACATTTTACACTGAAATCTCTACATTTTACGACAACCCTTTCTCTTCCCTAAAAAAAATTAAATGGTAATACTTGACTATCTTTTAAAAGGTGCTACAATAGGCTTAATTGAATACGTTGCTTGTTCTCTTTGATGAGTTAGAGGCGCATGGCCAATGAGTAGGAATTTCGAGAGTGACGTCCATGACAAATTCCAAAAGGTGTCCATGCCGAAGTCTTGTTTGTGTCAATCAAACTTGTGCTGGTGTTACGTTAAATAGGCTTAACACTGTCACTACGAAAGTAGTGGAGGACTAATGATCGGAGAGTTAAATGATACCTGTCATCTGACGTCTACTTCTCGTAGGCCTGAAGAGTCATGTTAGAGTTTAACTCAACATGACTCTTTTTTTTATCAAAAGGACAGTTACTTATTCAAATTAAACAAAGGGAGAGGATTTTATATGACTGGAACAATCTATTCTTTAATTCCCGCGTTACTGACCATTGCCCTTGTCATCTTAACGCGTCGTGTTGTTTTATCACTTGGGGTCGGGGCATTATCAGCCGCCTTTATTTTGGCCAACTTTAACCCGCTTCAAACATTAGAAATCTTAATGAGGTCATTTAGCGGACTTATCGTTGAAGAAAATGGACTCTTCGGATTCTTAAATGACTGGAACATGTCCATTATTTTCTTCTTACTTGCCCTTGGGGTCATCACCGCTTATATTGTTTTATCAGGGGGAGCCACAGCCTTCACCAATGCCATTATTAAACGCGTTAAATCACGTGAGGGTGTTCAATATACGGCAGCCCTCTTAGGAATTCTTATCTTTGTCGATGATTACTTTAACGCCCTTGTTGTTGGAAACGTCTCTAAACCATTAGCAAAAGAACAACGTGTCTCACGGGCACGATTATCTTATATCGTCGATTCAACCTCAGCACCTGTTTGTGTTATTTCACCTATTTCAAGCTGGTCAACAGGAATCATGGGATCGATGGCGGTTATTTTTGCAAGCACAGGAGCGACTTATAATACGTTTTCTGCCTTTTTAACAACAATCCCTTACCACTTCTATGTTCTTGTAACGGTCATCATGGTCTTCATCGTCATTAAATATAACTTCAATATTGGATTAATGAAAACCTATGAAGAAAGTGCCCTCAATCAGCAAGACACCTCACTCACTCATGCTGAGGCGACCGCTCAAGAAATGGATGCTCAATCATCTAAAGGATCCGTATGGGATTTAATCGCCCCAATCTTAACTTTAATTATCGTGACCGTTTGTACCATGGCATATACGGGATACACAGGAGCAATCAACTCAGAATCAGACTTCAATCTCTTCTTTGCCATCCTAGAAAACATTAGTTTAGCGACTTCACTCCGCATCGGAGGATTAGCTGGACTCGTTGTTTCAATGGCACTGACTTGCCGCCACATCATGGCACGCGAAATTTCATTCGCTCAATATACAAAAGCATTTTTCCTAGGGATGAAATCAATGGTCGGAGCCATCATCATCTTATTATTAGCTTGGGCAATTTGTGACCTCGTTGGTACACTTGATGCAGGTGGGTATCTTGCTTCACTCATTACACAGGCTAATATTGCACCAGGACTCATTCCAATGGTCATGTTTATGGTCGCTAGTTTCATGGCATTTGCGACGGGAACCTCTTGGGGATCATTCGGTATCTTACTTCCAATTGCGGGTTCAGTCGCTGCTGCCCTAGACATGGATCTCATGATTCCGATTATGGCCGCTGTCTTATCAGGAGCGATCTTCGGAGATCACGCCTCACCCATTTCAGATACCACATTGCTTTCTGCAACAGGAGCGGGATGTGACCTCGGCGCACACTTTAACTCTCAACTTCCTTACGCCCTACTATCAGCAACGATTGCTGCCATCGGGTATTTAGTATTTGGACTGAGTCAAAGCTTACTCATCGCCTACGGAGTCATGGCCGTTTGCTTAATCGCGGTTATCTTCTATGCGAAACGAAACAGAAAATCAAGGGAAGAAATTTCAAAATAAATCAAAAAGGAACCGATCGCAGGGGGGAAACTGCAAGTCGGTTCCTTTTTTTATATTAAAGAGAGGTTGAGAGAATTGGAGAAAAAATATTTATAACTATCAGAAAAGGATAATTATAAATGACTTATCTTTGAAATAGAGAACTTTAAACCATCATTTAAAGTATAGCCGGACGACTATTAACTTGGGGGGAGTCATCTCTACTCACCCCTATTATGGGGCGAAGCTTTTATTTTTAAACAACTCTCCTTTCTTTTTTTTAAAAAAATAAAAAAAACCTTAAGAGGGGGAACTCTTAAGGTTGGTAAACGGTCGTGGGGGAACACGATCCGTTTAGGGAGTGAGAAAACATAATGAATAAGAAAATCAAAGGGGAGAAAATTTATTATCATTTTCATCCTCAGTTATTATTACATAAGGTTATGTTCAAAAAATGATTGAAATGTGTCTATTTTGTGTTCTTTTTTTCCACTAATTAGTAGATAATCCAAACATGACCTTATCTCGTTAACATCCTCTTTTTTCCACATTTTTACTCAAACGGAACAGGGGCATCCTCAGTCATTAAATATTGAATAGACTTAAATTCATAACCTTCCTTTTGAAGTTCGGGAATTAACTTATCTAAGCATTCGGCGTTATCACTTGAAATACTATGCATTAAAATAATTGCCCCAGGATGAATGCGTGCTAGAATCTGATTATACGCATAGTCAGCGCCTTTTTGTTGGTCAACATTCCAATCCATATAAGCTAATGACCATAAAATCGTGTAATAACCTCGCTCTTTCGCAAAATCTAACATTTGTTGATTAAAATGGCCTTCTGGGGGTCTTAAATAGCGAACCATCTCTTGACCCGTAATCTCTTTATATTTATCTTCAACAAGTTGGAGCTCCTCGTTAAATTTTTCTTTCGTTACTTTGGCTAAATCAGGATGATGCCACGTATGATTTCCAACAATGTGTCCCTCGTTAGCCATTCGTTTGACGAGATCGGCATTTTCATCAAGGAAATGACCGGTCACAAAAAATAAAGCGGGCACCTCATGTTTTTTCAAAACATCTAAAATTAATGGGGTATTCCCATTCTCATAACCGCAATCAAAGGTTAAATAAATGACCTTTTCATCGGCTGAGCCAATATAATAGGCATCATTTTGACGGACGATTTCATCAAACTCTTTACCTGGCCACGGTTGTTCATGATTCTCTCCTTTTGGAATACCCCAGCCAATATCTTTCGCCTCGGCGTGATAAACTGAGATAAAGCATAAGAGGAACGTTAGAACCGTCAACTTCAAGAACCTAAAGTTAAGCGCTAGTTTCATGTTGTTCACCTCTCATCATAAAAATTATCATTAATAATTTGTCGTTTTTTTGTACAAAATATACATTAACAAACAAAAACGATCGATGTCTCAAGGCATTTCTTAACAAAAAGTATCATAGGATGAAGTAATTACTCTATTTGGGAGGAAACAGTATGAAACATATTTTTAGCATAGAATTTATAAAAAAAATTCAAGAACAATTATCACATCGTGAAATTAAAGGTCTACCTGAACAGATTGCCTTCAACTTAATCATGGCTATCGTCCCGCTCCTCGTTGTCATCGTCCAACTCGGGACTTATTTTTCGTTAAACACCGATGCCGTTAAATACTTTATTACCGCCTACGCTCCACAAGAAGTTCAACAACTACTCCTTTACTTATTCGATACATCCGCTGCTCCTCAATCTAGCACCTTTTTTGTCATTGCAACGGCCCTCTCCTTTTGTTGGATTATCTCAAAAGGGTTTTACGGAATTTCAACAGCTTCAAACACCACCTACCAAGTCCCCCTTTTAAAATTCGCCTTTTTAGAACGCATCTTTTCTTTTATCATGCTTTGCCTAATGGTTGTCCTCCTTCTTGTTGCCATCATCCTTGTTTTCTTCGGGCAGGCCATTATCACCGCCATCTTCCACCTCTTAAACATCACCCTGAGCCCACACCTCATGATTATCATTACCGTTCTCAGAACAAGCATCAGTTTCTTTGCCTACCTCACCTTCTTTCTACTCCTGTTTTACCTCTCTCCCACCATCAAAATCAAAATACACGAAATTATTCCCGGTGCCCTCGTCACCTCAATTGGTTGGAGCGTCGCTTCCATCGCCTTTAGCTTTTACGCGAACAAAATCGCAAACTACAATAAATTTTACGGAAGCCTCTCCGTCATCATCATCCTCCTCTTTTGGCTCTACATCCTCGGCTACGCCATCACCGTTGGTCTCCAAGTCAACTACGTCCTAAAACGCGATTACTTCGGCGGAGTCGAATACACCCCACGCCTATCCTTTATTCAAAGATTTAAATTTCTATCCAAATGGGTGAATTTTTCAGATAATGGCGAACAAAACTTGAAAGAAAAGCACTAACTTTTCGTATGAATCAAACCTCTACTGAATACAATGAACCATACTTACAATTGAGGTGAATATTATGAAAAGAGTATGTCTAATAGCTGGATTAGCGGTGACTTTAGCAGGTTGCGCCAACAATAACGAGACAGCAAAAAGTATTTCCACACCTCAAACCCTTCAAAATTTATCTGTTGCACCTAACACGACCGCACCTGCTACAAGTGATCAAACAAGCGCATCAACTGAACAAACAACAAACGATTCTTCAAATGCCTCAGATACTCAAACTGAGTCAGGGACAGAAAAAACATTTTCCACACAACAAGAATTCGTTGATTGTATGTATGAAAAAGTAAAAGCGCTAGAAGATACGATTTCTTTACTCGACTCAAACTTAACACAAGTTTACTCCGTAACAGGAACAGATGAGGAAGCTGCTCAACTTTCTATTCGAAAAAACCTCATCAAACAAACGACAAGTGAAATGGAAGCCATCGAAAAATTATCGACGCCAACAGAAGAGGTCGATAAACTTCACGACTATGTCGTTAAAGCCTATGAATACAACATCGACTACAAGTCAGAGGAGTACGAAGTCTTTAAAGCTGAGAGCTTAGAAGACCGCCAAGTGTTACTCGATGCCAATGCAGAAAAGGAACAATTGGCTAAACAGTACATCACCTTAGCATGGGCAGAAATCGATCGTCTATCAGAAACAACGTACGATCGTAAATAAAAACTACCCGTCAAACGGGTAGTTTTCTCCAGGGCTATAAGCCCTGATTACCGGCTAGCGTCTCAAGGCGCTAGCTTTCACTTTGTTCAAGCTACTTGCCATTGCCACCTTTGCTCACCCCTAAAGGAGTGTTCGTTCTACTGGCTACCCCTTAAAGGGGTCTTCATATTCTTTTACACTTAATTTATCCATCGCAATATCATGCTTTTCCTGATCCTGAATATATTTCCTTATCGTTGCCTCATTTAGGCCAACCGTACTGACATAATATCCTTCTGCCCAAAAATGCCGATTTCCAAATTTGTATTTCAAATTTGCATGTTTATCAAACATCATCAATGCACTCTTTCCTTTCAAATATCCCATAAAACTAGATACACTCATTTTAGGTGGAATACTTACTAACATATGTACATGATCTGGCATTAAATGCCCTTCAATAATTTCAACTCCTTTATAGGCACAAAGTTGTTTTAAAATATCTCTTATACTTGTTTTATATTGATTATATATTATTTTTCGTCTATACTTAGGAGTAAACACAATATGGTATTTGCACATCCATTTTGTGTGCGATAAACTATTTGTTTGATTCGCCATAAAAATCACCTTCTCTTCTAAAATAGTAGCTTGAACAACTCTATTATAGGAAAAAAGGTGATTTTTTAATGGAGTTATAAACTTTTATTCGCCACCCGCATAGCGGGTGGTTTTATGTTTCACACGCTTTGCGTGTTCAACAGACTAAAGTCTCTAATAAAAAAACTGAGGCTCTATTTATGAGCCTCAGTTTTTAATTGTTTCACATGATTGTGATATTTAAATTCACTTAGCATCCAGACGATAGAAGGAATCACTAATTGAAAGATAGGGAGTAAGTTTTTAGGGTGATTAAGAATTGCCTGATAAATATCCTCAACTCCGCCTGTTGTTAAATGCATGGCTATAAAGATGATTAAAACACTAAACGGAAAGGCTAATTGACGATAACTAAATCGACGAATCAGTTTTTCAATACAACTTAATCCCGCATAAAAATAAAGACTTAATTTAAAAAAACACGTCATCATGACAATGATAATCGCTAACGGATCAAGCCGTTCAAATAAAACGTTAACCCCTACCATTTTCATGGCATTGAAGAATGGATAAATAAAATTCTTCATTAATCCCACACCTAAAATTCCCACACACATCACATCGGCGGCGAGTAAAATAATCGTTGCTAACACAATAGCCCAATAACTATATCTTAAAATTTTCCCTTTTCCCTCCTTCGGTAAGAGCGGAAAAATCGTCAGAAAGACAATGGACTCTCCATAAGGAAACAGCGTCATCGTATAAATATTTTGTTTCAATGGGGAAAATCCTTTTTCCAACACAGGTAAAAAGCGATCAAAACTAAAAATATCAGAAGTAAATACTGCAATGACGAGGGGAATAAAACAAAGAATTACCACATAAAAAAGCAACTCCGATGAACGTCCAATTGCATTGACCCCAAGGATTAATCCGTAAACAATCGGAACCATCAATAATAGCATAATTAATATCATATTTGCATCGACCATTAAGGTCACCTCAATGACGTCTGCTGTGCTTTTTAAAAGACTTGCCGTCATCAATAAAAAGTAACCACTATAAGCGATTAAAATAAGACTTCCGAAAAACTTCCCAAATAAATCGGTCAAAATGCCCGACAAGCTATCAAACTGATGCAACTTTCCAATCCGGTAATACATCGTAAACAATAGCGTCCCAAGAACCGCACTGATTAATAACGAAATCCAAACATCGGCCCCAGAAAAACGCCCCACATTAACAAGCGTAGCGCTACTCGATAAGAACAAGACCAATAATGACGAAAATTGATTTAAACTAAGGCGTGACGTCTTCAAAATAAATCACCTACTTTCTACTCCTTCAAATTAGCCGCATCACCAACAGATGTAATTTCTAATTTAACCTTTACGTCAAACTCTAACTCTGGATAAATGTCTTCCCAATATCCACTGACTTCTGCCCATTTCTTTGGATTCTTTTGATGGACCTTTCCACCAACACCGATAATATCTGACGCTAACTCGTTTTGAGTCTTATCAATAAAGGACTGAATATCTTGTTTCAGTTGGTTCCCCAATGCTGCTTCTAAATCACTCACATTGACAGGATTCATTAAATCTATAGGATACCCATTCTCCATTAAAACTCCTTTAACTGAACAATCTACCATTACCTTATTTTTTTCTAAATCAGGTTTTATCTCTACTTTCGATTCACGCACCTCATAAGAAAGCTTATATTCATCATCAAGTACTGTTGTCACAACATAACGCTTACTCGTTCCAACTAATAAATTATAATATTGAGCCTCTTTACTCGTTAAGTATCCAACCAATTGATCCCCTTGAAATGCAGCTAATGAATCAATTTTGAGTTGAGAAGGCGCCTCCATCTGTAAAACATTTTGAATATCTCCCTCCTCGCTCTTTTCCTTAGAATCAATTGATACACTATTTAATACAATATTAGAGCTTGGATCATTAACCATTCCACTGACCTGATAGAGGTTATAATTGACTTCTCGTCCCGTACACGTCAAACAGAGATTAGATAACGAATTGAGTTGATTAATCGGAATTTGTTCACTTGGAGTAAGAACATTCAATACCTCACGGGCCGTCGTATGATTCGCAACGACTAACGTAATATTGGGGCGAATCATCACATTACGTAAGACAAAATCAACAACGGGATCAATTCCCGATTGTGCTATATCTTCATTAACCACAATCACACTTAAATGCGGCAAGTACAACACCTTAGCTGTTAGTGAATTTAGTGATCGATAAGCATCGAATAACGTCTCACCTTCACCCGAGATTGAAAAAACGGATAACGTATCATGCTGATTCCCGGCAATAGAAGAGGGATTAACAACTTGGGCCGTCATTAAATACCCATTTTCCGTTTGATCAATCCCAAGACCCGCTACAATTCCAATTTGGCTCATCTCCACTTTATGGCCACATCCACTTAAACTAATGGCCATTAACATGACCATGACATACATCAAACGTCTCACGCCTACTCCTCCTTCCTTTTTTCCTGATTAAGATTATGACGGACCCGATTCGTCGTTTTATAAATTTTTGGACGATACTTCATCCAAGAAAGGGGTAAGCGTAAAAATTGATCTTCCTGATCATGTAAGTTTAATGGCGCCATCGGAGCTAAGTAAGGTTGATCGAGCGTCGTTAAAGAAGACAAGTGTAAAATCAATAAAATAACACCAATCGTTATTCCGTAAAGTCCAAAAGCAGCTCCTAAAAATAAGAAGGCAAACGTTAAAACACGCATCGCATTCGACAAACGGGTACTTGATAAAATAAATCCTGCAATCGATGTAATCGAAACAATAATAATGACAATATACGAAACTAATCCTGCTTGAACAATCGTCTGTCCGATAATCAACGATCCTACAATCGTCATCGAATCCCCAACTACACTAGGCTTACGAAGCGCCGCTTCCCGGATAATTTCAAACAAAATTAACATAATTAATGTTTCAATATATGTTGGAAACGGGTTAGCACTCCGTTGATTAATAATCGTAATCAATAACACCGTTGGAATCATCTCCTGATGATACGTCGAAATAGCCACGTACAAGCCGGGAACGAGGAGAACGATAAAAAAGGCCGCGTATCGTAATAAACGAGTGACCGTTGCAATAAAAGGTCGCGAATAATAATCATCCGTCACCTGAAACATCGAAGCAAAATAAGCTGGCCCCGTGGTCACAAAAGGTGAACCATCAACAAAAATCGCAATTTCTCCCTGCATAAGAGCGGCCGCCGTTTTATCCGGACGCTCCGTTTGAATCAACCGCGGAAATAACGTGATATGATGATCCTCAATTAACTGCATGAGCTCACTCGAATCCACAATCCCATCAATATCTAAACTCTCAATCCGTTTATTCACCGTATGAACCAACTCTTTATTCGCAATTCCCTCAATATACGCCACAAAAACATCCGTCTGAGTCACCGTTCCCACCACATGAGCATCAAATCGCAAATTCGGATCCTTAATTCGCCGACGAAGCGTCGCCGTATTCGTACGAATCGTTTCAACAAAACAATCTTTCGGACCATAAAGCGACTGTTCCGTCTGTGGCTCGCTAATCGAACGCATTTGCCATCCCTTACAGTCAAACATCATAAATTGGTCGACACCGTCGACAAGAACAATAATATGGCCGTTAATAAGATTCGTGTAAAGATCCTCGTACGACTGTCCACATTTCGCATCTAACATACTGATTCGAGACTCAAAAATCGTCTGGAAAACGCCACAACTTCGAGTATTCGATTCCTTAACTAAAGAAAGATCAATACTTAACACATGAACAATAAACTGTTCAGCTTGGTTCGTATCGATAATACCGTCGATTCCTAAAATGGCGACCGAAACATCTTCAGCACCCTTTAATGTCAGCGTGCGAACTAACAAATCGTTGGCGTTTCCTAACCTCGTTTTAATCGTCTGTAAATTTTCATCTAATGCGTGATGAATTCGATGTGGCGTCGGTTCTGAAACAGGCTTTTTAGTTCCTTTCTTACCCTTAAATACCTTAAAAATATCCATGAATGACCCACCTACCTTTCTACTATTATCCGTAAACTTAAAAAAGTTATACGTCCATACAGAGGATAAATTTCCTCATCCTCCCTGATAGGAGGCCCCCCTTTTTTATAAAGAACAAACCATTTAATTTCACTTAAGGAGGAGTATGATGTCATCATTAAAAACACCGTTATCTTACTTAAAACAACTTAAACTTAAATTAGCTTTTGAGGGAATCCTCATCGGCCTCATCTCAGGTCTTGTCGTCGTCTTTTACCGCCTCATTTTGCAGTATGCGGAGCAGCTAAGACAATGGGTTACCAATCAACCGACGCCCTTCGCGTTTTTTGGTTGGTTCATCATCCTCATCCTAGCGGCTCTTTTCGTCGGTCGCCTCATGGTCAAAGAACCAATGATCTGTGGGAGCGGAATCCCTCAAGTAGAAGGCGCCTTAGCCAATAAAATTAAAATGAATCCCCTCTCCGTCTTAATGAACAAATTCATTGGAGGAACGATTTGTATCGGAGCGGGATTATCCGTCGGACGTGAGGGTCCTTCTATTCAACTCGGTGCCGTCGCCGCCCAATGGGTTAGCCGTCTAACCAAACGAACTAAGCTAGAAGAAAAGTATCTCTTCTCAAGCGGGGCGAGTGCTGGACTAGCCGCCGCCTTTAATGCTCCACTCGCTGGGGTCATGTTCGCGCTTGAAGAGGTGCACAAACACTTCTCACCCCTCGTTTTAGTCGGTGCCATGTCCGCCGCGCTAACAGCTGATTTTGTCTCAAAAAACTTTTTTGGTTTAAAACCGGTCTTCCGCTTTGACCTCATCCATAACTTGCCCCTCCATCACTATGGATGGATTGTCGCCTTAGGACTTTTAACCGGAATTTTAGGCGTCCTGTATAATAAAACACTCGCCTCTACGTTAAACGGGTATGATAAACTAACCTTCTTAAAAAAACAGTATCATCCCCTTATCCCCTTCCTCCTTGCGGGGATCCTCCTTTGGATCTTACCGGATGTATTAGGGGGCGGGCACGGATTGATTGAAAAATTAACAGCGGATCTCTTTTCAATGAAGACCTTACTTCTTTTATTGACTGTCAAATTCGCTTTCTCCATGGTGAGCTTCGCGTCTGGTGTTCCAGGAGGAATCTTTTTTCCGCTCCTCGTCCTCGGGGCGCTCACCGGTTCAATTTTTGGCCATCTTCTCGCAAGCCTCCATCTTGTCGATGAAATCTTCATTCAAAACTTTATTATTTTGGCGATGGCCGGCTATTTCAGCGCCATCGTCCGTGCCCCAATTACCGGAAGCATTCTCATTGCCGAAATGACGGGATCATTAACAAACCTTCTCCCGCTCTCTCTCACCTGCCTTATCGCCTACACCGTGGCGGAAGGACTGAGAAATGAACCAGTCTACGATTTCCTATTACACCGATTACTGCGTGGAAAAAGCAGCCTAACCGTCGGTCAAAAAAATATCCTCGTTGAAATTCCAGTCTTCGCCGATTCTAGCATGGATGGATGCCTCGTTCGCTCCCTTGACCTGCCAACCGATTGCCTACTCATCGCCATCAAACGCGGAAATGACGAGCTTATCCCACGGGGAAATACCCAACTGATGGCGGGTGACGACCTCATTATTTTAATGAAAGAAAACTTGGCGGCCACCCTTCAAGAGCACCTAAAAAGTACCTCTCAAAAAGTTCCCATGTACTAGCCCCCTTCCTCGATTTATGTGATATAATAGCCTTAAATTGATCGTAAAAAATGGAGGGTTAACACTTTATGAAAGAACTAATGCACCTTTTAGGGTTTAAAGATAAAGAAATGGCGACCGATATCTTAGTATCGATTGAAAACCAAACATTCTTCCCTATGACATCACACGAAGAATTGCAACAACTCGCACTTCAACCAAACGCTGTCGATTGTGTTTATTTACAATCCTCACAAAAACAAGTGTACGAATTAGAAGAATCACACGTATATACGATCGCCCACTGTACACCGGCGCAACAAACCATGTATACGAACGTGAAAAAAGAAGACGTCATCCACTTTATTAAGCAACATCTTGAAGACTATGAACAAAATAACATTGCAATCTACGTCGCAAACGACTGCCTTCCGTTCACGGACTATATCAAACAATGTGGGATCTATATCGCCAAAGAAGATTTACTCATTATTGAAAACCAAGCGATTTGGACGGTTGATCAAGGGGAAAACTTAGAACCAGCAGACTTTACAAAAAATGCCTTTATCGGGGCCTATCCACTTGAAAAAAACATGAATATTGACCAACTAACACCATCTGAAAAATACTGTATGGTCATTAATGCTTACGAGTTAGGCGTTGTCGATGCGTTTAGTAACCTTGACATGATGGAAGTTTTAAAATTGGTCAATCAATACATTAAAGAATACGCAGCAGGAAACTTATTCATCTTTCGTGAAAACGACCGCTTAGTCTACACTGATTTATTTAATCAAGTGAAAGAAGAACCACGTTATCCATCATTCAGCCAAGTATTAAACTTCCTGTTCGCAAACCCAACAGTAAATGAAGAACACTTAATGCAAAAAGTAAATGCCTATATTAAAGCACGCCAACAACAGTTCGCGGCTCAAGATCAAGCCAATAAATCAGAAACACTTGCCTTAAAAGGTGAAGAAGATTTTGAATTGGCGCAATTACTTGCACCGGTTTTCAATGCTCACCGTGACGTTAAAGAATGTACATTAACAACGATCAACCAGACACCTGTCTTTAAAATTGACTACGTTGCGTAAGTTTCACAGCAAAAAAACACCGATTCTTCGGTGTTTTTCTTTAGTCTTGATCAAACCCTTTTGTTAGGAAAGAAAAATCTCGTATCATAAAACCAATCAGAAAAAAGGAGAATGAAACATGATTGATAAACTTAAAACCAATCCAAAACTAGCTGAATTTATCCGCTTTATCATCGTTGGGGTTTTGGCAACTGCCCTCCATTACGGAATTTACCTCGCCCTTGAATACGGAATCGGACTGAATTACAACATGGCCTACACGATCGGCTATCTCTTAAGCTTTATTTTTAACTTCTTTGCTTCAACCTTCTTTACTTTCCAATCCGAGGCAAACGCCCAAAATGGAATTAAATTTGCCGGCGCACACCTCATCAACTACTTCGTTCATATGTTTTTACTCAACTTCTTTATCTTCATCGGTATTCCTGGAGGAATCGCCCCAGTCTTTGTCTTCCCAATCGCCATCATCATTAACTTCTTCATGGTACGATTCGCCTTAAAAAAATAACCCTACAAAAAAAAGTGCACCTATCCGAAATGATAGCTGCACTTTTTTTGATTAGTCAACTTCATTAATAAATTCCTCGACAATAAAGCGAGGGCGTTGTTTAGATTCTAAATAAATTTTTCCGATATATTCACCAATCACACCAATACAAAGAATTTGCAATCCACCTAGCGTCCAAATCGATAAAATTAACGTCGTCCATCCTTTAATCGTATTCCCATTCATCCATTGGACGAGAGAGTATAGCAATGGAATTAAACTAATAACAAAAACGCTAATCCCAAGTGTGGTGACTAAACGAATCGGCTTCACACTAAGCGAAGTAATCCCTTCAATCGCAAAGGCAATCATTTTCTTTAACGGATACTTCGATTCCCCTGCAAAACGCTCATGTCGCTCATAATACACAACATCCGATTTATACCCAACAAGTGGCACTAATCCTCGTAAGAATAAATTAACTTCTTTAAATTCGGATAATCCATTTAACGCCCGACGACTTAACAATCGATAATCCGCATGATTATAAACGATGTCGGCCCCTAATTGATTCATTATTTTATAAAACATTTGTGCCGTATGTCGTTTAAATCCCGTATCTGTTGTCCGATCGTTTCGCACACCATAAACCACATCACATGATTCATTTAAAAACTTATCAATAAATTGGTCAATAACATCAATATCATCTTGTAAATCAGCATCTAAAGAAATCGTTGCATCACATAAATCTTTAACCGTCATAAGACCGGCTAATAATGCATTTTGGTGACCCCGATTGCGTGATAACTTGACCCCGCTGATTAAGTGATGAGTCGTTGATAACTCTTTGATCATTGGCCACGTTTGATCTTTACTTCCATCATCAACAAAAGTAATTCGACTTTTAGGAGAAATCACGTCCCGCTGAATTAACGACTCCACTTTCTCCATTAACTTTTGTGCCGTCACTTCTAAAACGGCCTCCTCATTATAACAAGGAACAACAAAGTAAATGATATTAGACATGTTCTCTACTCCCCTTCATCGAATTTTTATTTAAAGATGCCATGGCATACGTGCAAAGCATCATCATTAACGGTAAATAGAGCACCAAATACCGTGAGCGGGTTTCCCAAATCAGTAAAAATAGGAAGTTACCGAAGAGGGTGATGGCCATCACATGAACAAACGCGTGACGGTTTTTAAATAAATAAACACCGGAGATCGTCATTAATCCAAGCATGACCAACTGGATTGCCTGGACGGCATAAAGATACGGATGATTTTTATCACCAAACACGTAAGCTTGGTAAACATTCGTCTCAAGCGGCTGACGGCTTAACTTTTCAGGGATAAAATAGGTCCCCTCAGCCCAAGTGAAATTCATCTTCTGATGGAGATGGTTAAGAAACCCTCTAACCCCATACTCTGATAACTGTTGTTTAATTCTATCTAGATGAATGTCTTTAATTTGATCATTCGTCAACCCTTCTAACTTTAAGGAATTCGTATATTCGGCATCTTCATGAAAATATCCACCGTTTCCGTCTAACCCCATCATTACCCAATGCGTCATTGGAAATCCAAGTTCTGATTTCTCTGTCGGATAAAGGGGCGAGATTCGTGACTGATAGATTGTATTCACGATAAAAAATGGAAGTGCAATACCGATCAACAACTGAATCCATCTTTTCATTGGATTCATCATCAAATAATGAATCAGGATGGCAACTACTAAAATAATCGCATTTGTCTTCACTAATACACCAATCGATAAGACAAGCCCTAATAAAATTAAGTAGACATAACGGCGCCTATCCGTCGAATGATAAAATAAATCATAAAGGATAAGCCCTAGAATTGGGAAAATCATGACCAATGTATCGGTATAGACGATAGGAACGTACATATATAATGGCGTCATAAATAACATCAATAAACTTGCCCATGTGGCTGAGACGAGGCCAAAATGGCGATGAATCAACCAATAGAGTCCCCCCATCGATAATAAGATGACAAGGGCATTAACAAACGTAAAATAAAAATAATAATTCGTGACTCCGAATAAATCTAAAAACCGCATCCCGAGAATAAAAACAATGAGCAACGGAATGTTATTCGGATACTTGATCGTAAAATAATCCGACAAGGCGTAAAAACTATCTTTTTGTTCAAGTGCGGCTCGGTAAACATCCCCGACATCCCACGTGGGATTCACTTGAAAATAACGAATAAAGAAAAGTTGTAACAGCACTAAAAGCACTAGATTGACAAGACTTACGATCATTAATCCACGCGTTGATAATTTCTTCATGCCCCGATAAGCAAAATAGAAAAAAGCAGCGATCAAACAAGCGAGCCCGCCTACTTTCCACCCACTCATCTGCAAAAAGGTTGCATTAGGATGAATGAGCGCATCCGTAAAAATAAATGCAAATGTTGCGGTAAATACAAGTAAAAATAATTGCAGTAATATCGACTTTATTTTTATAACCATTTAGCTTCCTTCCCTCATAAAATATACATATTTTTTATTATACTACAAAATTTTTCTAATATTTATCACTTTTTCTTTTTTTCTTCAACTCCGTACGCTCCCTCAACAAAAAAAAGCCTCAAGCCATGGCGTGGGGAATCCCACCGTAACGGCTTGAGGTGATTTAATCTTATGAAATGAGTTGAAGCAGTTGATCTATGGTTTTTGCCCCAAAATAAACGTGATCATCATTAAGGATGAGGCATGGAACTGCGGTAATCTGATAGTGCGCCTGAAGGTGTGGGAAATGGGCTAAATCAATCATTTCCGCCTCGACATTGGGGTTTTCAATAGCGATTCGCGTCGCTGCAACGACGACATCCGGGCATAAACGACTCGATAATGAAACAACAACCTTTAAATTCACGTGTTGACGAATCGCACGGATGGCTTCTAGCGTTCGCTCATCGATGGCCTGTCCCGGTCCAGCCAAATTATAAATCGCCAATAAAAACGCATTAATCTCTTGGCCCCCAGGAACGGCATGAAACTTCACCCCTGAGTAACGCCCCTTCTCATCAAGCAAAGCAACAACAGGAAACTTATCCGCCCTTATCTTCTGTTCTAAAGACACATCTTCCCCCTTCATTTTGACAATCGCTTCTAACTGATCCCCTAAATTCGCAAGATCGAGCACAAAATCACGTAACTCAAGAGACACCTCTAGATGAGGATCCACGATGGTTACCAAAGTCACCTTTGTTTCCATCCGTTTTAAAACCGTCGCCAGTTGTTGACGTAAAGTATCATTCAATAAATGAGATTGTACATTCATTTAAAAGCCTCCTCTTTTCGTTTTTAGATTAGTGTTCCCACAAGAAACCATTTCATTTACTTTCGACAACCATTGAAAAAATGCACGGAAAATTCCGTGCATTTTTTTCTAACATTGTGTGTGTGCAACTTGTGTTTATGAGACTCATTAAGCAATTAGGTTTAACATCTCTTGGATTGATTTTGATCCAAACGCGATTTTTTCATCATTTACGATCATACATGGAACTGACATCACTTTATGTTTTGTTTTTAATTCTGGGAAGTTGGCGATGTCTAACATCTCAGCTTCTACATTTGGATTTTCAATCGCAATACGTTGAGCTGAAACAACAACATCTGGACATAAGTGACATGATAAAGAAACCGCCACTTTAATATTTACTTTTTTATCAAGTGATTTAATCGCTTCTAATACTTGAGCATCTAAAGCTTGTCCAGGTCCAGCTAAGTTATAAATCGCGAGTAAGAATGAATTTAATTCATGCCCACCAGGAACACCGTGGAACTTCACACCCGCATAATTTCCATCTTGGTCAAGTAACGCAACAACTGGGAATTTATCGGCATTCACTTTTTCTTCTAACGCCACATCTTCACCTTTTGTTTTGACGATAGCCTCTAATTTATCTCCTAAATTCGCAATGTCCATCACTAAGTCACGTAATTCAATCGATTTTGCATTAGCAGGATCAACAATCGTCACAAGTGTGACATTGTTTTCCATACGCCCTAAAATTCCAGCGATTTGTCCACGTAACGCATCATTTAATAAAGCAGATTGTCCACCTTTTGCTACTTCTTTAGCTGGTGCTTTTTCTTCTTTCACTTCTTTAGGTTGTGGAGCAACTTCTACCTCTTCCTCTACAATTCCTAAACGTTCCTTCTCATGCGCCACATATTTTTCAGCTTCAAGAGAAGCAATCGCTCCGTCAGCCACAGCAGTAACCACTTGGCGTAATACTTTAGGACGTAAATCTCCGGCTGCATAAACCCCTTCAACACTTGTGTGCATGTTTTCATCCGTGATAATGTATCCGAATTTATCCATGTCAACTAAACCATTAAATACTTTTGTTTGTGGCACGTATCCAGCGAAAATAAAGATTCCGAATGTTTCATCATCTTGCGCCACATGTTCAAATGTTTCATTTGTTTGATTATTAATAAATTTAACGCGACGTAATAATTCATCCCCTGTTGCTTCTACCACTTCAGTATTGAATTTAACTTCAATTTTTGGATGAGCTAAAACTTTATCCGCAATTGTTTTTGCACATGTAAACTCTGGCTCACGGGCGATAACTGTTACTTTACGAGCAAAACGAGTTAAGAAAATTGCTTCTTCTGCTGCCGCAAATCCAGCACCGATGACAAACACCTCAAGTCCTGTGTAGAACTCCCCATCACACGTTGCACAGTAAGCAACCCCGCGTCCACGGTACTCTGCTTCTCCTGGGAATCCAAGTGTACGTGGTGTCGCACCTGTTGCGATAATCACTGAACGAGTTTCATAGTCCCCGTTTGTTGTTTTTAACACTTTAATTTCACCTTCAAGTTGAGCTTCTAACACTTCAGCTTGAGCAAAAGCTACACCAAAATCTTCAGCTTGTAGATGCATTTGTTCCATTAATTCTGGCCCTGTCGTATGACGAATCCCTGGGTAATTCACAATTTCATTTGTTGTTTTTGCTTGACCACCTACTGATCCTTGCTCAAGCACTAATGTTTTCATTTTTGCGCGCCCTGAATAAATCCCTGCAGACATTCCGGCAGCCCCGCCACCAATTACAATTACATCATAAATTTTCTTTGACATTGAAACTCCTCCTTCTCCTCTATTGTACTTCATTTTTATGGTTATTTGATGTACTTTCCTAAATTTTTCTAATTAATTTTTAAAAGTAGTAATAATTACTGATATTATTATAAAACTATCGTGAAAGAAAGTCAATGCGTTTTCTTATAAAATAATAATATAGTTATTAATAGTATTTCTTTATTGATAAAAGGTATGCAAATAAAAAAGGAGGCCACCTTCCCCGGTTTGCCTCCTCATCTTCTTAGATTTCTGTAATCGTGCCATCCTCAGCGACGAAAAGCATCAAAATAATGCCATCGCCACCTTCCGTCTCTTGCAATACTTTTGACTTTAAGGCCACGTAATAACCGATTTGATTATCGCCGTAATGTTCGTGATTTTCGTCATACATATAGACAATATCTTCGTCAGATCCATAACGATCCACGGCTAAGGCAACCGCATCAACCCCTGTAAATTCATGGTTATGCTCCTGATCATGAACCTCCACTTCGTGTAGCGTTTCTTTTAAAACGTTCAGACGCTCTCGTTGCTCATCGGTTCCCTCATCATCTAACTCGACTAATAATTCGTTTAAAACACCTTTAGCGGCTGCTAATTCATCGACTCCCACAAGTGCCTCAATATAATTGAGCCCTTCTTCAAGTGAACGCTCGCTTAAATTCGTCCCGTTTTCTGTCAAACGTGGTCGATGCAAAATATCTTCTTTATGATTATCGTTCTCCCCATCTGTCTCATTTGCACATGCACAAAGTGCGATCATAAGTGCAAGTAACACACTGATTCTCTTCATCATGATAATCCCTCCATTTCATCTCTTAAGGCGATCAACGTCTCTATTTCTCCCCTAAATAGTTTTAATGATCCCATCCTTTTTTCCACGAAACGAATTAACGCAATTAACTCATCATAAGCTGACGTTTTCTCTGCTTCAATGGCTCGGTTAATTTTTTCCTCAAGAGAATTTAATTGAGACCGTACATAATTAATGGCCTCATCTTTCACAAAACTTGGCTGACTATCAACTAAGTTTAAATCCGTCCAAGCCAACAGCAGTTTATCCAAGTCCTCTAACTGATCATATTCAACCATCTTAAGTAGAGCCTCCCCTTGCTCATGCCAAATCTGATACTTTTTATTTGAACTTTCATCAGTTGCTAACTTTAAAAAACCGACGCCCTCTTGATAGGATCCGTCTTCAAAAGCCTCCCTCGCCTCTTTAACTGCCTGATTTGCTAGTCCACTATCCCCACAAGCGACCAACATAGCTAAAAAGGTGACAAGCAGATAACGCTTCTTCAACCTCTATCACCCCCCGATACTACAAAAATAACACACCTCCTTAAAGAAAATTGCCATATATTAACCAAAAAATAACACTACTTCTGTCTTGTTTTAGCTTGCTCCCCTAAAATGACCACCATTTGGACAAACCCATTAATAAGGCGACAAAAAAAGGTGTCTCCTCGTCGAAGAGGAACACCTTTAGCACGTTCATTCTTATTAAATTTACCACTCTCATTTATAAAGAAGATTCAACTTAATGTAGTTTATTATGCTTAACACGACTAATTTTCTTCCATTGATGCTTATGCTTACGATATCCAATCAAAGCACTAAATCGATACAAGGAAATCAATTGTCGATAACCAAAATTCTCTATCAAACTAAATAAAATTAACTTAATTCGTGCCCGTAACGATAGCGACTCCCTAAACATATACTCCTCGAATTTTATCGCCATAATAGATAAACCCGTATTATAAAAAACATAGATTAACATAAAAGTTAAAAAGAAGGTCATGTTTAAAAAACCAGCAAAAAAGGCAAGAACAATAATGATAATTCCTAAACTATCAAATACGCATGACATCATCTCATAGATAAAAAAGTATGTAAAGGAAAAGAATCCCGTTAAGCCGTATTGAGGATTTAATGCCATTTGCCGATGATTAAACATCGAAGTCATTAAACCAATTTGCCACCTTCTCCTCTGATTCTTCAAATCCTTTAGTTTAGATGGAACTTGAGACCAACAAACCGCATAAGGTTCGTAACTAATTTGATAAGGAATCTGATTTTGGCGATAAAAAGAATGTAATTTTAATACCAAATCCATATCTTCGCCAATACTTTTAGTATCATATCCTCCAACAGAGATGACGGCATCCTTACGAAAAAGACCAAATGCACCAGAAATAATTAAATTACCATTAAATAAATTTAACCAGACCCTCGTATTTAAAAACACCCGGTAATATTCGATGAGCTGCATCATCACGATAAATCGTTTTGGAGTCAAATATTTAACGACTCGCCCTCTATCTAATATTACCTGGTTAGAAACTTTAATATTACCACCAACAGCTACCGTTCGATTATCCCGATTAAATGGCATTACAATTTCACGAAGAGAATCATATTGTAAAATTGAGTCGGCATCCAACGACGTAATTAACGGATATCTTGCTAAATTAATTCCCATATTTAAAGCATCAGCTTTCCCACCATTTACCTTATTAACGAGGGTTAACTTAATCTTCTCATTAATGATTCCCTCATAAATATCAATCTCACTTTGGCAAGGTACAACCCTACGAATCGGACGATTGACACGTTTTAACTTAAAATGTTCTTGAACCAAATCACCTGTTCGATCCTTAGATCCATCGTTAATAACAATGACCTCAAACTCTGGATAATCTAAATATAAGTTAGACTCAATACAATCTATAATAGTCTGTTCCTCATTATAGGCAGGAACCAATATTGATATTGGTAATAAACTATCCTCATTCTTTGAATCTATCTCATGTTGATATTTCCGATAAGATTGATTTTTTTCAATAACAAAGATGGCAGAGAGAGTGGAAATAAAAAATATAATAGCGTAAATGGCAATATATATCATGAAAAAATTATTAATACTATCAACCAAAAACTCTAACACTGCACCGCCCCCTTATTGAAAAGATTTTTCCTTTAAGGATAATGCATATTGCAAAATATCCCTTGAATAATAATCCTTTGATTGTAAAATATATTCTTTTATTCGTTGATTGATATTAAAGTTACAAAGGGCCATGGCCGAGTTAAAACGAACATGCCAATTAGAATCACCCGTAGCTATAAATAACTGATTAATAACATCTTCCTCAGAGAAATACTGCAAGGCCTTAGCACTTAACACACGGTACTCCCATTCATTATGCTTTAAATAATCTAATAGTATTGATTTACTCTCTAAATTCGGATGATTCGCAAAATATTTGATAATACTTAAACAGATTTCCTTGTGAGAATCTCTGCCTTCCGATAAAATTTCACAGAGTTTCTTTTCAACCATTGGACATGGAACAACGGTAAAATACTGAATCAATAAGAGTTGAAAATCATCTTCAGCCTCTTTAAAGTTTCTTATTAAAAAACGATTTAATTCATCGTAATCTCCACTAAACTGTTGCATAATACCTATTAGCACTTTATTATTATATAATTCAAAATCTTTATAGCTACTAGTCAAGGCCTTAGCAAAAATCGAACTATTTCCAATTTGAGCTAAGGAGGTTAAAACGTTCAATTTTAAATACATAGAGTTTTTATTCAACTTTTTTAATAACCATTGATTGATAAAGGGTAAATCCATTTGATAGTACCCGAAGAGTTTGGCAAGCTTTAACTCTTCAATTTCACCCTTTCTCTTATCCAATTTAATCACTCGCTGTAAAAAGCCAATATAAATTTCTACATAGACTTTAAGGATAGGCCTATATTCCTCTATCAGAAATAACTCTTCAATTACTCGATTAAATAAATCAAAATAAATATTACTTTTTAAACATTTCTCAGTTTGGTCGATTGTTTCTTGACTTAACCGATTTCCCATCCTTAATGTATCAAATTGCTCTCTAATTTCAACTTTAAAAGAGGCATGCTTCATTAATTGCTTCTGATGGCGCTGATCCTTTCGAATTCTATAAGATAAGTAAAGCCTCATACAAAAGATTAAATAAATAAAAAAGGTAATCATTAAGGAAATGATAAAGACCTGCATCTCACCGCGTCCTTTCTATTTGTCCCTAAATTCATTTTGTAATAGCGTATAGGCAAGTTTTAATCGTGATTTATATGTTGGATTAACCCATGGCATTAAACGATATTTTTCAGATGGTAATCGAACACTCGAATGATCTGCTTCCACTACCGTCAATCCAATATTTAAATGATTAATAGACATGGAATGAATTCCAAATCGCTGATAATAGTCGTCATGAATTTTTAAATTAGTAGGATCACTAAAGTTTAAAAGTCCCCATGGGATTTTTATCTCTATATAGTTATCTCCCACATAATAATTAGCCAGGGAATTAAATTGATTGGAATTCGGATTAGCATTCCCCTCAATTAATCGTCCTGCTTCTTGTACAATAGCCTCCTCAAATTCTTTTATTTCCTGATTATATGCTTTCGACTTAACCTCGATTAAAATAGGCGTGAACTCATCCATATCCGGAAGAACTTTAATTTCATCGGGATGGATTTGTAAATTCGTTCGCTCCTTTAAAAATTCATACGTGTGATAATAACGTTGAACTAATAGACGACTTTGATTATTAGGATTAATATTAATGACAAAGTCTACCGGATCTTCAAAGGTCAATCCCTTCTCCGTATAAGATTTAGTTCCTGAATTAGGAGTCACATCTAAATCAATCCAATAACTTGACTGATTATTTATTTGCTCTTCTGACTGAATAAGAAAAAAGATTCCCTCTTCATCCGTCTTTACAGATAAGGTTAATCCATCGTGGGTGGATAAAACATTTTTATCTTTCCACTCATCTATTTGGTGATCAGGATAGTCAGTTGAAGCATCAAAGGTATAAATTCCCCTCGATTGTAAATCCGTTAATTTATTTGGCCAGTAAGGGCTACGATCGAGGATAACCCGATCAACTGTCGTAAAGGATGTTCGATCCCATCGATCTTGCCACTCAGACAAACAAGAGCCCAAAATAGATAATTGTCGAAGTGTGCGATAAATAGTAACCAGGCCTTCCGCCTGTTCTCTTTCATTAATCCCTAATAACTGTCCCGACATCTCCTCATAAACTACCTTTGCCGAGGGAAGACTATACTCCGCTATCATAATCGGTATTTCATGAAACCTTTGTAAATCCGTTATCACTTCTCTTATGGACTCTCCCATTTTATCACTATAAACCGGATATAAATAATACGATGCAAAATAGCCACTTTTTAGCTTTTGCGTCGGTTTAATCTCATTTAAATCAACAACAGGCTTAATATTTCGCTTAGTTGTTTGGCCAATATATTTTTCTGACTCTGCGTTTAATTGACTATTTTTATAAACTAAAAAATCCTCTATATTAGACCCTACGACCGTCACCAAATGTTGAATTCCATAACGTTGAACCTCATAACTAACTAATTTATCCATAAGTTTAGCTAACAATCCCTCAACATTAGACGCCGAATCCGATGTATAAAAATAATCCCCTTCATACGCGTACGACTCATTCATAATATCCGAAAAAATAACATCCTGATTTGCCCATTCCATACCTAGACTATATCCTATTAAGTAAGATGAAAGATTCACCCCTTTTTGTAAAGAAACACCAAGATCATTACCTGGATACGCCCCGCCGTACATAAAATCAATGATTTTCTTTATCTTACCCATATAAGACTGCTCTAATTGCTGAAGATCGGCACCATCCGCTAATGCAACGTCATCCATATAAATTCCTTGTAAAAGATAAAGAGGCTCCTGCCGGTTTTCATTAAATTTGTCCAATGCCTTGTAAAAATTTAGTGGCATTAAATCTGGTACCCTTAAAACCGTTACGCCTAACTCTTGAATTAACTGCAACCACTCTAAATAAGTTTCTTCTCCTAAATCTACTTCATTAGGAAAACTACCAGGAAGTGCTGAAGTAACATTCATTCCAATAAATTGAAAAGGAGTCGTTTCTTTATTAAATGAAGTATATAGTTGCCCATCTCTAATAGTAAATGGGCTCTCATCACCTCCACCATTATTTAAAAAGGGAGGAATAATCCTAAGGAATATTAGAAAAAAGAGGGCAAAAACAAGGGTACTCAAAATAAGAAATCTTTTCATAATCTCTCCTCCTCTCCTACTCTGCCCATTTTAAAAGACTATCAATATTTTTATCAATCCAAGCACCACGCTCACGAATAAATAGCTTAAGCTTCGCAATCTCCTCATCATAATTATTAGCTCGATTTTCAACTTCGGCAGTATATTGTGGATGTTCCCTAAAAAAATTCAACAATGCGTCAACATCATTTTCGTAAGGTCGGATAATGGAGTAATACTTTTTAAGCATTTCAGATTGATTACATAACTCAACAGGCCACTTTTCAAAATTACGCTCAATCGCTTCCCCCAATTCACTGACATAATCATCAATCTGTTGAATAAGATAATCATCACTTAAATAGGTTAAGCGAAGTTGGTGGTAACGGCTAATAACTTGATTCACAAATTTTTTATCTTTTAATAACTCACTAAACCACGCTGTTTGAGGCATATAAAACCCCGTTTCGTCATAATAAGGGAATAAATGCGTACTATTTCCCATGGCTGAGTCAAAATCCCAAACAGGACCCGCTTTAATCTTCTCTCCATAATCCTTGTGTAAGTACGTACTAAAAATACCCGCATCTGTATTCTTAAAAAATTCATTTATAATAAAATAATCGACAAATGAATCCACATCGATATAGGCTGCATACCCCTCTTGCGGGTCATCGAAACGATCTGAATACAAAACTCGTTCAAATTCACTAACCGTTTGGGTAATATAATTTTTTTTCTCGTCTGTTAAATTTGTTTTAGGGTACTCTACAACCATATTGTAATCGTAGAGATATGTTTCAAACCCATAGTTATCTAATAGTATATCTGTAAGCTTTAAACGATTTCTCGCTACAATAAAACTTGTTTCAGAAGAGGCCGATTGAGTTTTAGAAATATTAATTCGTTTATCATGGCGTTCTATCTTTTCAACCAGTAAATAAATCCCCTTATAGTGCTGTGAAGAAAGTGGCTGATTATCATCAACTAAGTAAACCTCACAAAATTTAACACGGGGGGCGTATTGCATGATTTTACCAGAAATATCATAGGCTAATTTATTTCGCAATAAAGACTGGTCTTCAAAAGAGGCATTTAGAATCCACTTTGCACTTTTAGGCATTCCTAATAAGGACGCCTTTTTTTCATCCCCTTTTTTATTTAATAACGTCAAACTATACTGCTTTTTGGGAAGAAGCCGAGACGTATTTCCCCTCACGCCAATATCAACCATTGTCTCAACCTTTGCCTTTAAATCTCCATTTTTAAAGTTTTCAGGAAGGTAAAGACTAAACTCGGCTAAAATGCTCTCTCCCAAACTCTCTCCCTTTCTTACGTAATGAATTTCTTCACCATTTGTATCTATTACAACAATCGGCAAATCCGAATGTTCTAGGACATCACCAGGTAAGCCTAAAGTTGATTTAATTTGCTTCTGTTTTTTCTGATCTAATTTATCAATACTTTCGACCATCACCAAGCAACTTATCATTAAAAATAAAAGAACCATCATAAATGCGACTAATTTTTTCATCGTCATGCTCCTAGCCAATGGTTTCCCCATTTTGCGCCACTATATTTACACTTTGAACCCCCTCAATTCGATAGAATTGATCAAGCATTGTTTGTTGCGCCTCATTTTTTAACGTGATTTGATAAACCATTTCAATGCTTTGCGTCGTTGTATTTTTACCACGTAATTGCGCCCCTTTAAACTGTTTAAACAAATAAGACATAACCTCCTGTTCACAACGGTTTTCTCCTCGAATAATCAATAAATACCTATTTTCTACACCAAACTTTCCAAAACTAAACAAAATGAGAACAGTGGCTAGAAAAATAGATCCCATTAAAGCTATAGCATAGTTTTGCGTTCCTGCACAAAGTCCAATTCCAATACACCAGAAAATGTAGGCTGTATCCCGGGGATCCTTAATAGCCGTTCTAAAACGTACGATCGATAGTGCCCCGACCATCCCAAGGGATAGTGAGATATCACTTTTAATAACAATCATTACCATCGTTGTCACTAATGTTAACATGACTAAGGAAACATTGAATTTACGGTTATATAGTACCCCACTGAATGTAAACTTATAAGTCCAAAAGACAACCATCGATAATAATAAAGCAATAATTAAAATCTCGAATGCCTCAAATAAGTTTACCTCTCCACTCCGCGTCACCAAATATTCATACAAAGTCTCTTTCATTTTTCTTTCTCCTAAAATTTATGCTAAATACTGATCAAACAATGACCTTGAAACGCAATACTTACTCAAAGATTGATTAATCGTATCGCGCCCCCGTAAAACTTCCGCAATCCAACAAAATAAATCACCATTAAACTTAACCTCTAAAATGGCATGATACGTTGTAAACGCCGGTACCATCGGAATATTTTCCGAAAATATATCAAAATTTGTTTCACTACTTCTAATGTTACTATCTAACGTAAGTCGAATGTTATTCTCCTCATGATAGAAGGCACGACGATCGTAATCAATCAGAACAACAGGTCGGTATTGCCCTAGTGTCATAATATTGTAAATCGTTTGGGCTGTTTTCTCCTTATATTTTAAAAGAACGTCGTATTGACAATTAATAAGCGATCTGGCGTCATCCGATGAAATCCAAACCGTTTCTTTCACCTGATTAACATTAATTTTTCGTTTCAGTTCTAATTTCACTCGTTTTGTATTTACATCGTATAAACGAAGACGGATTTTTTTTCTCACCTCTTCACCGTTCATTTTACTGTAATAATCGTCATCCGTAAAAGTATCGAAATATAGGCTGCGAATCGTATATCCCCCGTTTTTTGAATGTGGGTCACTTTTCAAAATTTCGTTAAATAAATTTAAGTAACGATAATAGTCCGCATCACTAATAGAATATTTAATCTCCCGCCTATTAACAACAATCAAAAAACCACTCCTCCACTAATCACTTTATAAATCTTTTAATTTAGTAAACTTAAACTCCCTCAGTATAATACTTATAGGTTCTGATAAACCTTCACGTTGAACAGCCTCCTCATCCCTTAAATAGACATTTAGCCGAAATCTCATCTCATCACCTTTGGCTATCCCCCGCGGATACTCCCATGTCGCAAGGGGTTTATGATTGGAATCCCCCATATCGTAGATTTCAATTCTAACCTTATCAGTAAAATTATCGATACGATAACGTGTCATTCCACCCTTTTCACCTCTATTTAAATCTAATTTCTCAGTTGGACGATTAGAATTCCCCCTTTTATAGTAAGGTTGTACAACAAATTGATAATTTCCCTCCCTTAGCCAAGGACTCTCATTAGCATTATCTTCCTCATCCCATGACGAAAACTCAATATCTACCTCATTTTCATCATCAGCATATAAAAACGGACTGACAATCACTTCAGCAGGAATCCGATCGACACCTCCCTCTAAGACAAACTCATATCGACCTAAGCCTTTAGCATCAATACTAATAATCTCGGCAGCTAAAATCTGATTATTTTTTTCTATTAGCTGCAAGTGTATCCCATCCTTACTTTGAAACACCACATCCTCATCATCTGAAAACACATTCAATCGAGGTCCTACACGCTCGCCTTGCGAATCCTTCACCGCAAAGGTATAATTATTTAATTCATATCGCGTTTTATAATGAGAAAATTCATCTCCTTTCAAATGTTTACATCCTGTTAAACACAAGATAGACAATAACACACCTCTTATGAACCTTTCTTTCATCATCTCTCCTCCCTCGTATAATAAGTTTATGCCCTTCTTTATGGGCGTTAATTGTTCTTTGAAAACTAAATGATAGCTTAATTCTTCTTTCCGTCTTTTCGGTTAATTGGTTACCCTCTTTTTGTCTGAAATTTTATCGGACATCCCACAATATAGGTAATGGAATTGGATCCATCAGGAATATGCTTTCTCCTCCTTATAATCCAAATTCCATAAAAATGAGAAACTTCTCATGCATATAAAACTCGTCTAAAGCTATCGCCCCCTTCCGTCCATCCATTAAATCAGTTTTAGTATTAAAATTTTTTAAGCTTTTATTTGCCCTAAGAAGATAGCATCATTTTCTCGACGTAAAAGGCAATTAGATTAATTCCAATTGCCTTTTACCATTTTATACCTCCTAGTCTATTAAACAAATCGATGAAACACTATTGCCTAAGGTTTAATTAAATTAATAAAATTTTGCTCAGACAATGGGCGTGAAAAATAATACCCTTGAAACAACTCACATCCAATTTTAGTGAGTGTCTTAAATTGAAACTCCGTCTCAACTCCTTCAACAATTACCCCCATATTTAACAAATCAGCAATTTTATTAATATAACTAATAATCATAAAATCACTATTATCAGTATTTGATAAAAAGACCCTATCCAATTTTAAGAAATCTATTGGATATGTTTTAAGGTAACTAAATGATGAATAACCTGTTCCGAAGTCATCTAAGAGAATTTTACATCCCTTTTGACGTAAGTTATGAAGGTTTTGAGTAAGTGCTTCACTTTTTTCAAGAAGAACGGACTCTGTCAACTCGAAAGATAATTTTTCAAAAGGAATTTGGTACTTTTCAACCATTGCCTCCACACAATTAAAGAAATCAACCTCCAACAATTGAATTGGAGAAACATTAATACTAATCTCAATAGAACTTTGATGATCTCTAATAAATCGGCAAACTTCTTCAATAACCCAACATCCAATTGGAATGATTTCCCGTGTTTCTTCAGCGTAGGAAATAAAATCTTGCGGAGATACGTTTCCAAGTTTTTTATTTTTCCACCGAAGTAAGGCCTCCGCCTTAACAATCCGTTGTTGCTGGTCTATAATCGGTTGATAAACAATCGTTAATTCATCCTTTAAAAGCGCCGTACGTAGTTCATTCTTTAAATTTTCAATATAAACTAAATCTTTGTATACGTCGTCATTAAAGAAAATCAATTTATCGCGTAAGCCAGCGCTTTTATTTTTATACATCATTAAATCACTTTTTTGAATTAACTCCGAAACTTCTAATCCATCTCTAGGAAACACAGCGGCCCCAATAGAGAATTCAATAAAAACCTTTACGTCTGGCATAAGTTCCACTGGCAAATGAAAGAGAGGAACAATTTTATTGCGATAATAAAACTCAAACTCAGCGTCATTCGTATAATTCTTATAAATAATAACAAATTCATCGCCAGAATATCGTGTAACAATTCCACGTTTCCCCAATGCCCTTTGAGTAATATGGCTAAATCGGATAAGTAATCGGTCTCCAATGGTGTGCCCAAAAATATCATTTACCATTTTAAACTTATTCATATCCACGAAAATAAGAGCAAATGGTTGATTTTGTTCAATTAATTCCTCGCAAAGTAAATGCAGTTTCTTACGATTAGGTAGTCCAGTCAGAGAATCATAGTAAATAAGTGATTCTATTTTATCATCAAATGTTTTCCCTAAAACATCTGCCATTAACTCCAATTGAACAAATTCATTTTTTTCATTTAAAAAATCATTATCCTGATTTAACTGAACTATAATTTTCTTTAATTTTCTAATCGATTTTAGCGCTGGTTCAAACGCAATGTAAATAGCCACAATCAGACAGATTGCCCCAAAAATTCCTACAGAGACAATGACAAGTTCGATTACCTCAACACTTCCCGCAATCAAATCGTTCTGTTTTATACTCTCCTTATCAAATGAAAACATCAATTTATAATCGGGTAATAACCCGTTCAGTTCCCTCGTATAATAACCCTTTTGAATATTTTGAATCATAAATGATTCACTTTTTTCATCTTCTTTTAAAAACTCGACCTCCAGCCGGCCACTATAAAATGTATTACTGACGTAGTCAAGAAACGAATCGGCATAAATATCGATAATAATGACCCCTAACGGTTCTTTCTTATTAGTTCCGTAGACCAATGAACCAATCGAAATTGTTTCTTTCCCTGTAATGAAATCACTATAAATTCCTGTCACAAAACTTTGAGATTCCCTATGTCCCTTTGCCTCCTTTACCCACTCGCGATTAAAGAAATCATAATTTTCATATAAAGTACCATTACTAAAAGCGTAATGTCCCGGGAAACTTACAATCCCTATTGGGCTTTTAATAAATGGCATAGCCTCTAAAATATCATTATACAGATTCTCTGACCAAGAAATAACTTCTTTATCTGCTTGATCTAATTGCTCAACACTTTTATTCCCCTCTAAAATACCAATCACTTGTTTATCTGTTGCTATTGTTTCAACACTATCCTTAAGAATTTCGAAATCTTTTCTTAATTGATGACTGACCTGATTATAATGAACATCTGCTGTTAGGGTAATAACACTATCTAATATTTTACCAATAAGTATATTGGTCGATAAAACAAACATAAGCATAAATAATAAGGAAATAGTAATTAATTTATAATTAATTTTTTTTGATAAATCCATTATTTGGCTTCGCCTCCCCTCAACTAGCCATTTTGTTATCAAAACGTGAGTTAATTATCATGAAAATTATATCATATATTGATCTCTCAATTATACGTTTTTTTTACTTCTCCCCTGTATTTTTCAAATCAATAACTTATCTTTTCAAACAATTTATCATCCCACAGAAATTATCTTAGTATTCGTCAATAAACGACACTTATAACTCCTAATGTAGAAACTTATAAAGGTAAATGCCGATAGATGCTTTTAACTATCTCCTGAATTCCCCGATTATTTTAAAACGTCATTATCGATTTTCCTGTCTCTTGAAAGGATAAATTCCCATTTAAATTTAATAGTAGTTTACCCCTGTTAATCTAGTCCACGCTATGTAAAATATGAATGATATGTCGACAGTTTTTTCATTTCATGGTATAATTTTGCTATCATTAATGAGAAGAGAGAAAAGGAGTTAGATGTAGATGAGAAAACCAGTTCGAAAAGCCGTTATTCCAGCTGCAGGATTTGGAACACGCTTTTTACCTGCAACAAAATCACAACCAAAAGAAATGTTACCTATCGTTGATAAACCAACGATTCAGTATATTATTGAAGAAGCGATTGCTTCTGGTATTGAAGAAATTTTAATTGTTACAAGTTCAACGAAACGTTCAATTGAAGATCACTTCGATAAATCATACGAACTTGAAGATACATTAGCGAAAAAAGGAAAAACTGAAATGCTTGAAATGGTACAAAACATTTCAAACATGGCTCAAATTCACTATATTCGCCAAAAAGAGGCTAAAGGATTAGGACATGCCATTTTATGTGCCAAAACATTCATTGGTAATGAACCATTCGCGGTCTTACTTGGAGATGATATTGTCGTTAACGATGAAAATCCAGCAACGCTTCAATTAATTAAAGCGTACGAAAAAAATGGATGCTCAATCATGGGTGTTCAAACTGTTGCTGATGAAGATGTTTCTAAATACGGAATCATGAAACCTTCAAAATCACACCAAGCAGACGGACGTTTAGTTAAACTTTCTGGAATGGTTGAAAAACCAAAACAAGAAGAAGCCCCATCAAATTTAGCCGTTATGGGACGTTACGTCTTAACACCAGAAATTTTTGAAATGTTAGAAACGCAAGAAGCTGGGGCTGGAGGAGAAATCCAGTTAACAGATGCGATCGACCGTTTAATGGATCGTCAAGCCGTTTATGCCTATGACTTCGAAGGACAACGCTATGATGTTGGAGATAAATTCGGATTTATTAAAGCAACAATCGACTTCTCATTAAATCGTAAAGATTTACGTGATCAAGTTCAAGCTTACTTAAAAGAGTTAAACGAAGCGTAATCAATAAAAAAGAACGTCAATCATTAAATGCTAATGATTGGCGTTCTTTTTTTATACCGTCATCCTTGTTAACAGATATGAGAAGGATATTCCCCTCCATCCTCTAAGTACTCACACGTTAGCTCCACATGGGCCGGGGAAATTTTATCAAACGTGATGCTATCAATGGGGAAAAATTCAGTATCCGTCGATGAAATAATAAACCCTCGCTCCACCTCAATCTCATTCCCCAGATGATGAGAAAATGGAATACATCCGCCAACCTTAACGGGGAGATTGATCGGATGTTGTCCTATTTGAACAGGGAGTACCTCATCAGGCGTGAGAGCGAATGACGAGTTTTTTTCAAAAAGGAGTTTAATCATCCACTCCCCTTTTCCGATGCGCTCAGCTCCTAAAAAATAGATTTTTTCCTGATCGTCCTCCGATTTCAAAAAGGAATTACCGATAAAACACTCCACTTGCCGTTCCATCTGCGTCACCTCCTTTATTCCATGCTATATTCATTATAGAATATTTTGTAAAAAATAATCTTTATCCCAATAACTCATAAAATTTTATAATTTAATATAATTTTACTGAATAAAAATCGTCCTTTTAACCATCATATAAAGGTAAGTAATAAACTTACTCCCCCTAAAAACTTCATATTATTCTCTCCCTAAGTGGTAGCCTTCCCCCCTGGCTGCCACTTTTTTATGCATCAACGAAAAAAGGCTAACCCATCCCCTACTAAGAAGGGACAAGTTAGCCTTTACTTCACTCATGATCTAATTTCTTAAACAATTTTTAACTTCATTATTTTTTCATGAAACGCTGTTTTCTCATGAAGATGAATCCTAACCCGATAAGTGTTAAGCCCACGAATAAATATCCCATTAATGCTTGTCCTGTCACAGGTCGTGATCCTTCTGGTTGTTCCGGTTGCTCAGATGTTCCCGAATTTTCCGGTTTTTCTGGTTGCTCAGGTGTTCCTGGGTTTTCTGGTTGTTCCGGTTGCTCAGGTGTTCCTGGCTGATCCGGTTGTTCTGGCTCTTCAGGTGTTCCCGGTTGATCTGGTTGTTCTGGCTCTTCAGGTGTTCCCGGTTGATCTGGTGTGTCGCCAGCAACGACGACCACTTCATCTGTATTACGAACGCGAATTCGTTTACCTTCCGCATCTTCGGCAGCTAATCCGATGGCTGAAATCGTTTCACCAACGTTGATACGCTCAACCCATTTTCCAACAGCCTCTTGTGATTCTCCACCACCGATGTACCCTTGGATATGAACACGAGCATCTCCTGAACCATCATTGACGATGATTTTTCCTGACGCCGCGTCAATCGATTGAACCGTTCCTTGCACGCGAACTAACAATCCTTCATATTTTTCTAACATACTATCCGCCGTTGATAAGTTCGTTGGATCCACTAATTGAATGGATTGATCAATAATTTCAACATCTGTTAACTCTTGAACCTCACCTAACTGTGTATCCCCTTCGTATGAACCAACAATTCCGGTAATACGAACTTTTTGTCCAAGTTTTAACTTTGTATTTGCGATTGGGTGAATTGTAATTCCACCTGTTTCATCTTGCACATAAACAACATCAAAGAATGTATTTAACGGGTTCGTATTTCCTGCCGTAATAATTCCTTCAATCGTATGCGTTTCACCCGCTAAATCCGGTTGATTATCTCCATCAACATCCGTATGAAGCGTCGCAATTGGAGTAATTTCCGCCTCTTTCGCTGGCGCCACCTCATTAATAATATTTGTCATAATCGTACGGTTTGAATAATCACGCGTTGGATCCATTTCGAAGTCTGAGAAGAAAGTCACCCCAGAAGCAACAATTTTTGCTCCGTTCTCTAACGTCTCAACCGCTAAAGCAATAACCTCTCCCTCTTTTAACGCTTCAAAATCACCCTGCTTATCAGCATCCGAGTTCTTCGTTGTTTCATGGCCGCGAACAACTAAATCAACCGTTGCTGACGCATCTTTAACTAAAACCGAGTTTCCACTATAGAAACTAAACTTATAATCTTGGTTATTGGCATTTCCTTGCTCAATTTTTCCAAAATCAATGCCCTTCGTATAAGGACTTTCCTCATTATAATCATCAAAGTATAATCGATAATTTTGGTTACTATATTCCTTCTCGTCAATAACTTGGTCATCGTTAAATCGTAACGCTGAACCAATCGCTTCTAACACCTTATTACCTTGAGCAGCATTTCCGTACTCGCCTTCTTTATCACCGTAATCGGCTTTTGACGTAATAATAAGATGTCCGCCTGCTTCAATATAAGCCTTAATCGCTAAGACTTCATCATCGGTATAATAAAAATTATTCGATGGGTCAGTCAAGATTAAGACATCCATTCCCGCTAAGACGTCTGTTGTAATCGGCTTGTCATTCACATGAACAATTCCACCTTCTTGTGCCACAAGTTCCGTTACATACTTCATATTATTTGGATATTTCGCATCAGCAACATAAGCATTCTCGTGACTACCATCAATTAAAACATGACTAACTTCACTTGAATCAAACGCTTTGACTTCAAGGCGTTCCGTATACTCACGTGTCGCCCCATTAACCGTTAACGTAATCTTAGCCTCAATTACATTTTTACCTTTTTTCGTGATTGGGAAGCTTGCACTTAACGTCTTCGTATCTGATGGCTCAATCGTTGCTATGGCATCGCTACCGGCTGGTTTTTCTTCACCATTTACATAATATTCAACTGAAACATTCGTCACTGGTGTTGATTCATTGTTATAAACCACCGTATCGACTTTAACTTCGTCACCCACTAATACTTTTGAAGAACTTGCTGTTACTTTTGAAATTCCAACATTTTCTTTTTCACCAATCCAAACCGGTGCCGTCACCGCAATATCTAAGTCATTTTGCGTCACTTTTACATAGTAATACGTCGATGAAGCATCTGGTGTAAATGATAATGTCCATTCTTTTTCTGTTTGGTCAACGTCTGTAATCTCGTGTGCCACACGTCCACCATCTGTAATTAATTGGATTTTATCAATCGTATCTTTCGCATCTGGATCTTTAACTTTAACATAAACTTCTGCTGAGTCTTGTTCAGATAGAATCGATCCCATTGTTGCTCCGTTTAACTCATAAGAAATTTCTAAGTTCTCATCTTCTGTTGAGTAAACACGACGCTCGCGAATCGCTTCATATAAATCATCGCGTGTTAACGCTTCTGCCTCAATAACTGTACGCGCCGTATTGGCATTCCCCCATAACCCTTTATGATTATCTTGGTTATTCGTTGGAGCCACATGCCATCCTTTATCTAATGCACGTGTATAATATTCATAAGATGGGAAGTGCGCACTACTTCGAATCGGTCCATCCCCGTTACCAACTTCGATTAACGTGATTAATTGATCAATGTCTTCATCATAGAATCCGAAGTCTGCAAAATCACCGAATGTTGTTCCTGGGTGGTTAAACTGTGAAACCGATTGCGGTTGTGTTTTTAACGTTGAATAGTAGTTACGTAAATTCATCGCTGAATTCGTACGCGTTTCAAACCCTGCCGTATTGAACGTATTCATGTGTCCATATTTACCTGTTCCGGCTGACCATGTCATCTCGTACGCATAAATCGCAGTAAAAGCTCCATCTTCGTTATACTTATCCGCTGCATTTAATCCCGTTTGCCATTTTTCACTCATCGATCCATCCGCAATGTTCGCTTGCGTATCATTATCAAATGAGTTTGAATGATCTGTTACGGCCAAGAAATCAACACCGGCAACTTCACGTGCATGCGTATACGCATCATCAATCGTTCCAGCACCGTCTGATAAATTCGTATGTGAGTGTAACTGTCCAAAGAATAATTGGCGCTCAACATCTGATACTTTAAACGACCATTCTTTAACTAACTCATTACCTGCTAGATCGGCTAACGTTAATTGAACGGTGTGCGTTCCATTCTCTAACGCTTGCTCCACTTGATAAACAACTTCCGTTTCAGAAACCGTCGCCGCTTTCGTGACATCCTCACCGTTAACGATTAACTGAACAGAATCCACGTCCACACCTGAACGATCGCTATATTTAGCTGAAATTTTAGGTGTTTTATTTTTTCCTACATTCGCCTGATCGGCAGGTGAGATTGAGGTAATCGTTGGTTTCGTATAATCCTCTGCAGAAATTGAAATCGTCATTAAATCTGTCGTCGCTTCATTTCCTTCAACATCTGTTGCTTGAATATAATACTCGATTCCTTGGGCTGATAATTCCTGTGTTCCAATAATCCCTTGGTAAACGCCATTTGTTAATCCCATCGGAATCGTTTTAAATTCAGTTTCACCTACGACACGATAATATAACGTCACTTTGCCAACTTTACGATTATCTGTCACGTTGGCTTTAATGATCACTTCTTCATCTAAATTTCCTGACGTCACTTCGTCAATCATTTCAATGACAGGAGCAATCGTATCCGCTTCTTTTTCACCCAGTTCTTGAGCGAATAAACGCATATCATCGAATGCAATATTCATTTTCCCTTTTTCTTCAACAAAAATGCGAAGACGTGTCGCATCTTCAGGAATACGCACTCCAAATGATTCAAACTTACTACTAAATGAGTTAAACATCGCTAAGTTTTTCCACTCATCTTTAAAGTTTGATTGATATTGAACACGTAATACCGTTGTTCCACTTGCTTGTGAAGCGTTCCCTTTAGCGGCGAACTTTAATAATCCATTCCCGATTAAACGGAATTCACTCGTTTCAACGAATTGTCCTTGTTTTGTTAACTTTAATGCTGGACCGGCTTCATTTCCACCTGAGTATTTATCATCGGCTGATAAATTCGTTTGCCATCCTTCTTGTAACGTCGGGAACTCTTTGAATCCCTCTTCAAAAACCGTAATTGGATAATCCGTCGCTGTCGTGACCTCTAAACGTTTTTGACCGACATATTTCTTATCATTGATGATCGCCACGGCTCCAATTTGGGTAATTCCTTCTTTTAACGCTTGAATTTTCCCTGAGTCATCAATCGTTAAAACATCTGGATTGGTTGACTCATATTTAACATCTGAGACGATGTCTCCTTCTTTTGTAGTCGTTTGGACGGTTGAAGTCATTCCTACTTCAAGACTTGATGCCCCTGATACGACAAGCTCTCCATACGCATCAACCTCAGGTTTTTGCGTCTCATCGTTCGCCGGTGGTTTTACCCCTTGATCCGGTTCTCCTTGTTCAGGTTTATCTGTTTCTGGTGCATCCGGTAATTGATCGCCACCTTCAACAATGCTTCCAACCCCCGTTAATTTAACACCATCTAACGCAACATTAAAAGCACCACGCTTTTCTAACACAATTTGTAATTGCGTCGCTTCTTTTGGAACAAGAACTTCTGTTTGAACAAAGCTTGTCTCAAATGACGTTAATGTGTGTAGCTCTTGCCACTCACCGTTGATCGCTGCTTTAACTTTTAAAACAGAATCTCCTTCTCCTGTTGCTGAATACCCTTTTGTTGAAAATGATAATGTTGCCTCTTCTTTCAACCCAAAGACTGGCGTTTTTAAATAATATCCATCTTTATTTAACTTCAATGATTTAGATGAAGTGACACCACCCGAATAAGGTTTTTTATCCGCTTTGGCCTCCCATCCTTCTGCTAATGTTGGATATTGACTAAAATCAACACTTAAAAATTCCGTTTGTTGTTGATTTTCTGCTTCTTGCACCACTTGTGCATAAGCTTTTGGACTTGGAACAACAAATCCTGAAGCAAGCACGCTAAAGGCTAAGGTTCCGTTTAATAATTTCTTTAAAACTATACTCCTCATAATACCCTCCAAGTCTAAATTCTAGTTGCAATCTATTTTGGCCTTTTTCTTACAACTCGTCCGGATTATACCATAAAATTGTGTCCTTTTAACATTATTTCGGTAAAAATGTAAAAAAAAGACGGAAAATTCCATCTTTTGTCTTATTTTTGTTTCATACAGAAGAAGGCTGCCACTAAAACCGTGACTGGTACTGTAATGACAATTCCAATACTCCCGGCAATCCCTTGAATTAACTCCGTTCCAAGGACATCTAAATTAATGAGTTGTAATGGACTAATCGTTGCCGCATAAATCAAAATAACCGTCGATAATGAGCCACCCGCTAGTGCTAAAATTAACGTATTCGTCATCGTTCCAATCATATCTGTTCCGACATTCATTCCACTGCGGATCAATTCTTTAGACGATAACTTCTCATTCACACTCGAAAGCTCAAACATTGCCGACGCAATCGACATCGCCACGTCCATGACCGCCCCAAGGGACGCTACTAAAATTCCCGCAAGCAAGAGTCCCTTCACTTGTAAGTGACTCGTTTCTGAGACATAAAGCAACGCCTCCGTATCTTGCATCGTCCCCCCTGATAAATGGGCGAGCTCACTAAAGACATACGCCACTAACGCTGCAATTAAGACCCCGGCCAATGTTCCAATCATCGCTGTGATTGATTTCTTATTAAGTCCCGCTACTAACCAAAGCGTCACAAACGTACTTAAGAAGACAATGAGAATCGCCGCTAACACCGGATTCATTCCTGATAATAAAAGAGGCAACATTAAATAAATGACACACACGCCGGTAAAAAATAACGACACTAATGATTTAATCCCTTTTAACTTTCCAATCCAGGCCACTAACGCACAAAAAATAAGCGCGAGCAGGCCTAAAACCGAATGGCGTTGATAACTGCTCACCGTTAAATCTAAAATCTCGCCCTCATGAATATACGTTCCCACAATAATATCCGTGTTCTTTTGAACAATCGTATTATACAAACGACTAATATGATTTTTAAACGTATGGACCTCTCCTTTATAAGGGCCATCCGTCAACTTCACTTGAATCTCTTGAACCCCGACCGTAAACTCTTTCGTGTAATTATCTGGTCCTAAATCCTCATTCACCACATCAAGGACGGTCGCAGAATAATACTGCACATCACGATTTAACCGATTCGGTAAATATCCTCCCTCAAAAATTAAACCTGAGACCCAGACCATTACTGCACACACGACCAATACAACTGCAATCGGCCACCACTCTCTCAAATACCGCTTCATAAAAACTGCTCCTCCTAGTTCCTAAATTCCTGTTGTCCTCTAACATCCTAAAAAAAGGAATGTTGCCCTTTAAGTATACAACATTCCTTTAATAAACAAAATACGACATTTAATTTAATTTCAAGCACTTACTTTAGAAAACTGCTTCAAAATATTAATACTTTTCGATCATCTGCTAGTCCAGAGACCCCGCATCTAGATATTTAATGGGAAGGCTCCAAACTCGTTTTAAAATTTCACTGGATAGAAAATGAATTCCATTTTTTAATCCTCATGAGATTAGTTAAGAAAGGGACTTAACCTCTCCTTTTATTCTTACGACCTTTCATTCCGATCAGTCCCGAAATGATTGATAAAGCCCCTGCTACTCCAAGTGCTCCATTTAATCCTGTCTTAGGTGGCATGCCTTGATCTTGATTCTCAAGTTGTTCCGATTCACCTGGTTGCCCTGGATTCTCTGGTTGCCCTGGTAACTCAGGCTGTTCTGGTTCACCCGGTTGTCCTGGGTTTTCAGGTTGTTCTGGTTCACTTGGCTGCCCTGGATTTTCAGGCTGTTCTGGTTCACCTGGTTGTCCTGGATTTTCAGGCTGTTCTGGTTCACCTGGTTGTCCTGGATTTTCAGGTTGTTCTGGTTCACCTGGTTGCCCTGGATTTTCAGGTTGTTCTGGTTCACCTGGTTGCCCTGGATTCTCAGGCTGTTCTGGTTCACCTGGTTGTTCCGGTTCACCTGGTTGCCCTGGGTTCTCAGGCTGTTCCGGTTCACTTGGTTGCCCTGGATTTTCAGGTTGTTCTGGATTTTCGGGTTGTTCTGGTTCACTTGGCTGTCCTGGGTTCTCAGGTTGTTCTGGTTCACCTGGTTGTCCTGGATTTTCAGGCTGTTCCGGTTCACCTGGTTGCCCTGGATTTTCAGGCTGTTCCGGTTCACTTGGTTGCCCTGGATTTTCAGGTTGATTCGAATTTTCAACAAGTGAATCTAAGTAATCCAAGATTGCCGTTTGCTCCGATTTAACATGAAATACGAAATAGTACGTTTCATGGCCGTTGCTTAACTCTAAGGCGTAACATAAATCATTCTCTACCTCTAGGACACTTACTTTTAACGTATAACGGTCTAACATGTTATCTATCATTTGGGATAAATCATCCACCGTCGCAAGCTCATTGATATTGAAATGCAAAGGGGCATCTGCCGTTGCATTTCCCATCACCGGAATTAAAAGATCTAAATTAATAAGATCCACTATTTCATCCGGAATGAAGTAGTCATTCACCGTATCTGCAACTATCCAATCTACTTTAGCTGTTGTTGTTCCTTCATTTCCGTAATCATCTACATATTCAAACGTAAATTCACCATTTTCAGTGAAAACATATGATGCCGATCCATCATTATTTGTCACTGTAATTTCTTTGCCGTTAATCGCTTTTACTTGCACATCCTCAGTTATTAACGTTGCTGTAACCGGCTGAGTCGTACTCTCCATCGTACTATAAGTCACATCTAATATTGGCTTCTCTTTATTAATCCATGTGACCTTTGCGGTAAACTCGCTTCTATTACCAGCCTTATCTTTAATAATAAACGTAAATTCTCCGTTTTCTGTAAATTCATACGTCGATTCCCCATTATTATTTTCAACCGTAATCTCTTCATCGCTCATTAGCGTTGCAGTCACATTCTGATTTGTTTTCTGCTCACAATTATATGAAATCGTCGCCGTTGGGGCTACCTTATCAATCCAATCAACTGTCGCTTCATATGTAAATTGTTTTCCAGTCGGTGATTGATAAGTAAAAGTATAGCTTCCATTTTGAGTGAATAGATGGGTAGCCTCTCCTATTACCGTATAGCCTTCAGGTAATTGAAGAGTTGCTAAGACATCCTGATTCGTTAACTGCTCGATATTATAGTTAACTGATACTTGCGGTTCAACCTCTTTCGTTGTATCTTCAAAGAAATTAAACATTCTACCTGAAACAAACTCATTCGGACGCGCACCATGCGTACTCACTGCATGGAACATGACATATTTTGTTAACGTTGGCTCATTTAAATTTAAAGTCTTCCATCCATTAGTATTTGGTAAATGACGAATTTCTGTATTCTTTTCCCAATTCACACCATCCATACTCGTATAGATATCTACATCTTTTAGTTTTCCATTTCCACCGTCACCAAAATAATCAATAGACGTTAAATATTTAGGCTGATTAAATTGAACTGAATAATACTTATCTTTTTCACCACTAAATGAATTGTGCCAACCGGTGTAAATATTTCCGTCAAGCATATTAATCGCCGCATGTTCCGTATCATTATTTTGAGAAGAATATAAATAAAGTGAGACATTTTCTAATGGAATATACGTTCTATCTGCTTGTTCAACATCTTCTGTAAACTGACAGTCCGTCATCTCACTTTGTAGGGCTGTTCCCGAGGCACGATATCTAATTTTTAATGTTCGATTGCCTGTCAAACGTTCATCTTCATATAAAGTCCATGTTTGACCGCCATCCTCACTGTATTCAAGCGGAACAATAGCTCCCTTAATTTGATTTTCAAGATCATTGACATAAATGTTAGGGGTTTGCTGCTTAGTAATATCAATCGTATAAATTTCTGATGTCCCTACAAGTGAAATTTGAATATCATCAGTCGCATTAATTTGTTGTAACTCTTTTTCTGATAATGTAACCTCTTTGTCACCCGTTTCCTTTTTCGTTTGCCAATTATCTAAACTATATTCCCAACGAATGTTTGAATTAGCATAAGCTTCATCAATCTTAATCTTCCCAGCATTTTCTCCATCAAATGAAAATGAAGCCAACTCCGTTGTATAATCACCTAATAAATATTTAGCGACACTTATACATTCATTAGGTTGAGTTGAATCTGAAGCTGTTGCTTGAGTAGCTCTTTGTAACGTTGTTGTTCTTAACATATCAAAGACAACTTTATCCGTATCATCTGTCATAAAGGGGTCCATTAAATTCATTAAATCAACAAATGGCAACGGGAAATAAGTTAAACCATTCGCTACCTTTTGAGCTAATCGTAAATAATCTGCACTTGTTTTACTGTCTACTTTGTTATAAGTCTCAATTAATCCTACTAATGTATCTAAATTATAATTTTGAACTTGGAGTGCCTTTTCATAAATTTCTTCCTGCTTTGTTGGCTCAGATTCATATGATTTAGCTAATAAATTATAATAAGAGGCTGTGATATAATCCGCATAATGATTTAAGGCGTGTTGGGCTAAAAGTACGTAACTGACATTAAAATAAGAAACCCACTTGCTTGTTTTTGATCCCCATCCTAAAAGTAGGCGTTCACCCTTTTCAGATTCTCTAAAACCTGAAATATCATTTTGGATAACCCAGGTTCCCTGTCCATTACTATTTTCTCTATAAGATAGCGTTGCTCCATGGCCTGGCTGACCAATTCCGGCAGAAGGGATTCCAAATACTTGTCCCAAATTAGCATACGTTTTTGCTAGTCCCCCACAAACGGAACCATCTTCAAACACCATCCAAAGCTTATGAACCCCTCTTTGTCCATATCCTGTTAACGAGCTAATGTTATATTTATTGTTCCACATCTCATAATTTTCTTCTAAATAAAACTTTTCATCATTATAATTATAACCATCTGTATATTCAATATATTCATAAGCATCTAAATGATTTTTACCGTTTACTTTTCTTGCCAAAGCCGTATCAATCAACCAATTAATTTCTTCATCGTCAATTTTGTTATCTGTCACCCATCGCATTAATTCAATCGGTAAATTTTTAAATAATTTGGCATCTCCACCTTCGGCTATACGTCCATTTAAATAATTTTCTTTATAAATTTTATATCGCTCAACGGCATTCGAAGGAGTACCATTTCCTGTCCACAATCTTATAGTCTGTGCATGACTCAACGAAAGAGAAAGCGCTAATTTTAAATAAAATTCTCCATTTACTGGGTCTTCAAAATCATCTTTATATTCATGGTATAGCTGAGTTAGCACATCCATGGATTGAACATAAGATCCAGATTTCTCAATTTCACCCCCCATAATATATAATTCTAAAACATGCGGGTGATTCAAAAGCCAAGTGATCGTATTTTTATGATCATCGCTTTTAGCAATAAGTTTTTGAAGGGTATAAAATCCTACTCGTTGCGTCAGCGTTCTTTTTAAGACTAATTCTTTAATTTCATCCGTCAATTGATGACTTTCATTGTACTTTTCTCGGATGATTTTATCATAATCTGAAACACTTTTAACCCCTTGAAGGTACTCAGACGAAATATCATAATCAGGTACCATGATACGTGGAGCGGCATAAACAGAATGGTCGTTTCCATTTGAACCATTATCATCAGCATAAAGTTTTAAATAATTTGCCCCTGTAATATCAATATCAATAAAGACTGCATGATCATTCCCTTTAAGAACATCCGTCTCAAACTTTTCTTCCCAATTTTGACCATCAACAGAAGTTAAAACTTTAAACTTTACTCCATTTCCTCTATCGCCTTGAGATTTATCCACCCCAACATAAGTCGTAAATCGTGAATATTGATTTGAATAATGAGAGACATCAAATACAACAGTTGATGTGGCATGTGCCGTTATCCCCTTATTGAACTCTAGTGCTTCGCCATCTACATTAAGCTTAATGGTTCCACCCTCTAAAGTTTGATCTAATTTTATGTCCCCCCATGCAGTATGAGATAAATTCGACATATAGCCCATATCTGATAAATACATAAATTGAGTATTATTATTTGGTGTATTCACTGATAGGCTAACTTCATTATTTTTATACGGAATAGCATGCGCCTCTACCTGTTTATTATTAATTAACGTTGTTGTCGAAAGGGTCGTGATGACAACGGCAACTGTTTTCTTTTTAAGTTTTTTCATAGTGCAATCCTCCTTTATGAATTTATGATAAAACTTTTGCAAATTCGTCTGATTGACCATCACTTAGAAACATCATCTGTTCACAAGTTGAGTAACTCGCTCTTTGTTTTCACGTATCACCTTCTTAGTAAAGAGACAACACCCTCTATTTAACATATCGCCCGGTTGATCACCATAGATTCAATGATAAATTTAGTACCTCTAGTTTTTGAGTGAAGATTCTACTTTCCCCCCTCTATAAATAATACCTTTCATTAATAATATCCCCTTTACCCTCAAGTCAAATTTCTCTTAAAAAATGGGTGTATCTTTTTCTACAGCAAATTCATTTTTTAACGTTCTTCAACAAACAACTCCTATGCACCAAGAAAGAATCCATGAAACCACTCGTGTTCATCGAGATGAATCACCGCAGATTTTCACCGACTAGCTAGCCATTATTTAGCTTTTCGTTCAGCAAACTCCCGAGAGGATATAAAGAATCATTTCCTCAAAAATCCTAGTTCGAGCGTATCAGATTTTGTCTAATTCCATCGAATATTTTAGCACAATTTTTTAAATAAGAGAATACTATCTTCCATAGAAATGGGTTTAAACAAAAAAGTTCTCGTCGATATAAAGACGAGAACTTTTTCTCTAATCAAAATGTTTCAAATATAGTTATGATTAGTTGTCATTAACGAAGGGAACTCAATATTTATCCTCATTTAATCTCCCTTCTAATGGATAGACTTTTCTTACTGAAAAATTAAAGACTAATTTTCAAAAAAAGTATCGGCTACCCAAAGGCTTTTCTACCGCCTAAGCCTCAAATAACCCTTCGATATCTTCCATTGAAAGATGTGTAATAAACGTTTCACCCTCTTTGACGAGTGAATCCGATAACTCTAACTTTTGTTGTTGTAACTTCTCAATCTTCTCTTCAATCGTATCCTTCGCAATCAACTTATACACCTGTACCTTATTCTGTTGACCCATTCGGTACGCACGGTCTGTCGCCTGATTTTGGGCACTCATATTCCACCATGGGTCATAATGAATCACGACATCAGCTCCCGTTAAGTTGAGCCCCGTTCCACCTGCTTTTAGGGAAATTAAGAAGACGTCTCCTTCCCCATCATTGAAACGAGTGGCTAACTCCATGCGTCGTTCTGATTTTGTTTCACCCGTCAATGTAAAATATGAAATTCCTAACGCATCAAGTTTCGGTGCCATTAAATCAAACATTGATGTAAACTGTGAGAACAATAAGATGCGATGGCCACTTTCTTTACATTCTTGAATAAGTTCTAAACATAAATTTAATTTCGCGCTTTCAGCATGATAGTCCTCTAAATAAAGGGCAGGATGGCAACAAAGTTGGCGAAGTCGTGTTAACATAGAAAGCATCTTCATACGGCCTGCTCCATCGCCGCTTTCTCCTAACTGTGATTTCAGTTCCTGATTCATACTAACAAGCGTCGCCTCATACAACTTGCGTTGCTCTTTTTCTAACTCACAATAAACAACTGACTCTACTTTATCTGGTAACTCGGTTAACACCTCTTTTTTCAAGCGTCGTAAAATAAACGGTGCCACAAGTTGATGAACACGGGTTAATAACTTCTCATCTTTATCCCTAATAATTGGATTCTCGTATTGCTTTTTAAACTTCGAGTAACTTAATAAATACCCTGGTAAAATAAAATCAAAAATCGACCAGACATCCGCAATCGAATTTTCAAGCGGTGTTCCTGTTAACGCGAATCGAACGTCACCTTCTAACTTTTTCACCGCTTTGGCGTTTTGGGTCACTTGATTTTTAATATAATGGGCCTCATCTAAAATGACGTAACGGAAGGCGGATTGATATTCCTTAATGTCTCGTCTTAATAAATCGTATGACGTTAAAACAACATCATAATCATTTAAATTCTGTAATTTTTCACTCCGTTGCGTAGCGGTTCCCGTAAGTGTTAGCACTCGCATATCCGGCGCAAATCGTTCAAACTCTGCAGCCCAGTTAAACACAAGCGAGCTTGGCATCACGATTAAACTCGGTTTCTCTTGACCGCCCTCATACTCCGCACACAACATAGCAATAACCTGAAGCGTCTTTCCAAGCCCCATATCATCTGCTAAAATACCGCCCATTCCATAGTCCGCCAGTGTTTTCAACCATCGATATCCTGTTTCTTGATACGGTCTTAGCGTTGCCTTTAATCCACTAGGAAACTCATATTCCATTTCATCTATTTGTTCAAAATCATTGACTAGTTGTCGAAAGGCCTTATTTTTCTTCGACTTAATCCCATTTTTTTCAAGAATTCGTTCTAAATAAAGGGCACGATATTTTGAGAGCTTAATTTCCTCTTGTTTTAAATCCTCCTCAGTTAACTCTAAATCTTCTACTAAATTAAAGAAAGATTGCATCGATTCTGAATCTAATTGTAAGAAACTTCCATCCTTTAAGCGATGATATTTCTTTTTCAATCGATATTGGGCCAACACATCGTTGTACTCTGCTAAATCAAAAGATAAATCTTCTAGCTTAAATGTCATCAAATCACTCTGTAAACGAACCCCCACCGAAATGTTAGAGGTTGTTTTTGCGCTCATCCCTTTAAATTTATCCGTGACATTCACCTCATGACGCGTCATTAAAGCCGTAACCCCAAGTCTTACAAATTGATAAATTTGGGCATCATCACGTAACACGAGCTTATCTTCCTCTCGCTCAAACGCATAGGCATTCAACGTATTCATTAAATCTGCTTCTTTTACCTTATCTCGAATCACGTTCGATGGAATATCTTCGGTCAGTGGGTGATACGTCCGCTTGTTGTAATCATATTCGATTTTAGCCTCGACCTCTAACGCTTCATTCAAATCAAGATAAACTTTACTATCAAGCTGAGGAACGCTATACCTCTGTTCTAAATAAGCAATACTTTCTTCTGTTAAATAAGGTTTAATTTTGGGGTATACGAGCGACAAAAACTCAGGAAGTTGATCTTTGATTATCTTTAATTTTCCCCCTAAAGCAACTACCTGTTTGAGGATAGGGAATGCATCCCGTGAAAAATCCCGGCTAAATGGAGCACATACCTCCTGTGTGACAATAAATGGGATTCCTTTTAGTCCATGGAATAAAAAATTTGTCTGGTTAGGAGACAGTACAATGCCCCCTCCTTTAATCGCCTCCACTTTAAACCCTAGGTTGGGTGCTTCATTGCTCATCAAAACAGACTTAAATTCATGTTTTTCAACCAGACACGTAAGACGCTTTCCTAAAAATAACTGATGAAATTCTACTAATTTGGCTTGACTTAAAAAGACCCCTCGACGGGCTGGCAAGTGTAAATCGTATTGATCCGCATACGATTGTTGATCTTCAACAATCCCTCGAACAAACTCTAACAGGGTCAATGATTCCGGCGTAAATAAATCCAGCTGATGATTAAACGTTAATTCCTTCCCATAATGGAATTCTTGTTGATTCTCAACATACTGAATAAATTTAAAGATATCTTTCACCACATACAATCGTTTGCGACCAATCTGTAATTCTAAATGAACTTCATTATTCTCAAATCGTAATCTTGGAACTAACTGAACTAACTCCTCATCAGAATATTTAATTGATGTAACACTAGAAAGCGATTCTTCATACTCATTAAATAGTTCAGTAACTAGCCGTTTTTGTAAAAATGTTTCTAACGATTCCCACTTTATTTTCTTTGGAGATGTCTGTTGTTGTTTAGCATACATTAACACGGCAACCGTATGTCGGCAAAACTCCCCATTTTCTCCATAAAGCGGGCAACCACACCAGAGCGTCCTTAAATCACCCGATTTATCAAACTGTAACTCTACCTCCAAACGGTGACCCCAGTCTTCGATATACGCGAGAATTTTATATTTATAAATAGAATCCTCATTAACTTTAACGGCATAAAACTCTTTAATAGCACCATTCTCTAAGAGAATCTGTCCCTCCACATAGGTCAACTCGCTGCCTGCCACCTGCTTAATGATGGGTTCCGTAATCTTTAATTTCATTCAAATTCCTCCTAAATTATCTCCATTATATCAATTATAGTTCCTTCATGACAAATTCAAACATCATTCCATAAAAAAAGAACCTTTTCAAGGCTCTTAAGACTAAAGGTCTCTCTACACTAATCAAGAAATATCCCCTCAGTTCATTAAATCAATCATCTATTTAGCAATTTCTAACTCGCTTAGTAATATAAACTATTACCAATAAACACCTCGTATATTCTCTTGTATCTATACTCTTTATAGCGACCTTTTGAAATATCCTCCAAAATCCCTAATTCAATGAGTCTATTAATGTTTTTCGTCAAGGTATTTTTTGAGACACCTGTCTGTTCTTCGATATATTTTTTCGTAAAGACGACTTCCTTCATCATTAATGGAACAATTCGATAAATCGTACTTCCTCCGATAACTTTAATAGCCTCCATATCTTCACGATAAATTTTCTTAATAATTTCTAATTTGCGAATATAGTTTCCACATTGATCAATAACACACTGCAAGAAGAACTTAATAAACGCCTCAATATTTCCCTGTCTAGTCTGCATAAGCGCCCTTTGATAACCTAATTTATTCACTTCGATAATTTCAGAAAGATAAAGCATGGGGCGATCACCTTTTAAATACGCCATTTGAATAGGAATTAAGGCTCTCCCTAGACGGCCATTCCCGTCCTGATAAGGATGAATCGTTTCAAACTGAGCATGAGAAATGGCAACATTAATTAAAATTGGATCCAAAAAAGCATCATTCATATATTCATATAAATTCATTAATGATTCAATAACATCCTCCGGTTTGGGTGGAATGAATGTTGCCTGATCAATCCCAGCATTTCGAGGGCCAATCCAATTTTGTCTATCTCTTATAATTCCAGGAGATTTTTTTGAACCACGGCCACTATTTAAAATAATTCGGTGCATTTCATTAACCAAATTTAAGCTTATTCCTTTTTTCGAAACTGCTTGATACGCATATTCAACCGCCTGTTTTAAATTTTTTATTTCGATACTATCGTCGCTTTCCCCCATTAATTCCAACGAAAAGATATCTTCATATGAAATCTGAGTTCCTTCAATCTGCGTCGACTTATAACTCTCACTAATTAAAATCGAATTTAAGAAGAGTTCTGCTTCAAAGTCTAACGTATTTAAAAGAGCCTTATACTCCCCATACTTTTCAGAAGCTTCATTTAATAAAAATAATAACTCTTGATCAACCTTATATTTTAATGGTAAAGCAGGAACATTATAAGGATTCATACAACCACTCCTTCTGATTGGTTAAAACAGCTTTTATCCATAAAAATGAACATTACCTCTATTATATATCAAGAATAGATCAATTTTCATTAAAAATTAAACTTTTATAGTCTTTAAAACACATTGTTAAGGAAATAATGAGCTTAACATATAAAAAAAACCTTAACTCTATAAAAGTTAAGGTTAAATAAAATTGCCGTTAAAGGCATCCCTTTTGTCTAAGTTTTTTGTTAATCCAGTGAAGAATCGTGCCTACATAGGGCTCATATTGCCCATTTTTATTCAATGTTTCGTATTTCTTTTTTGCTTTTTTGAGCGTTCCTATAACTTCCTTTTCGCTTTTACCATGTAAGCATTTTTCTAATCTTCTGATTGCTGCTTTTCTAACACTCAACAATCTTGCTTCATTTAAATTCAAAGTTTTATTTAAATCTTCGTCAATTTGGGCATCACTTGATTTGATGAACCCCTCTCGCGTATAACTTAGCGTCCTAATATGATTCACATTCTGGGGATCAACATATATTGCTTTATTCTTCTTTTTAGTATCACAAGTCGTTTTTCTTTCCGGCTCTCCCTCGTTCCCCCTACATACAATGAGAAGATTTCTATAAGCTAGCTGATTCTTGCGATTTCTAGGTTCATAGTGTTCAATTTTAGTATCATTTTCACCTTTAATTCGGCACATACAATAGGCACAAAGATAGCCTTGATCGTTTAATAAATGCGATCGTAACGTTGCCTTGTCTTCTGACGTTAACGTCTCGAATAATGGCTCTTTCCCATACTTAATTAAAAAATTAGGTGACTTCCCTTTCTTAATCTCTATCATTGAATTAAAGTTCCTCCAAGTCTAAGGCTACTTTCGCACTAATAATCTCACTGTCATTGCTTCCTAATATGAGTTCTAGTTCGTCGAGTAGGCGACGTGCTAACGATAGGTTTCCTTCTTCAAGAGAATCTGAAAAATCTCTTAGTTTTTGAACCACCCCATCTGGACGAACATCAACTTCCATAAGTTGTTTTAATATAGAATCCACATCACGTCCATATGTCTTATCCGTTGGATGATAAACTTTATACTCATCGAGGATAAGAATATGCTCTTGATAAACATTACTTAGAATACTTGGCGAGTGTGTTGTAAAAATAAACTGAACATTTGGAAACGCATCTTTTAAATCGTTAATAATTGTTTTTTGCCATGATGGATGTAAATGCATATCAATTTCATCGATTAGAACAACCCCAGGTGTTTCGTTAATACGATGTAATAATTGAGGGTTTAATAACGCCATTCGATAAGCTATATCAGCAACTAACCCTAAAACTCCCTTGATTCCATCACTTAATAATCGTGTCGGTAGGATTTCCTCTTCTCCGTTCTCTCGTCGAATAAAAATCTCTAAGTCTTTAGTTTTAATATTAAAATTAAAGGTAATTTTCTGTGCATCGGGGTATACCCTTTTGCAACAACACTCTAGTGCACGTTTAACGGCTGAAAGTTCAGCAATCTCTCTTCCTTCCTCTAACTGATAATAGGTCATTTCCTCAAACCACTTTAACATAAACTTTTCATTTGCCGCTGAAGATAAACAATCCACATATCCATTTTGCCTCGTTAATCTTATATCTTGGGTATTATTTTTTTTCTGTCGCTTTTGCATCCATAATCGGGCTGTTCCATAATAAGAAATGAGGGGTAAAATAATTGTTTGATCTCCTCTCATCACCCGATCATTTAACCCCCGAGCATATTCCTTCATCTTCTTAGCTCCAATAACTGTTGTATTTCCTCCCTCACGATTTACACTCCGAATCCACTCTATTTCATTCCCATCAAAATTACCCTTTGCCTCTACAACAACTGGAAATTGGGGTTGTCTTTCAACCCTGCTTCCTATTGGATAATATTTATAATGTGCATCCTCACTCGGAATCGTGTTACCACTAATCCCGCTGAATTCAGAAATAAAACTCCCTAAAGCAATCGAGACGGCCTCAAGAATCGAACTTTTTCCCGCCCCATTTACGCCAACCAAGATGGTATAATCCTCCCTAAACGCTACCTCTAACTCCTCAAAACATCTAAAATTCTCCAACCTTATTTTTTCTATTCTCATAAATTTAACTAGTCCTCTAATCTTTCTATTCGTCATATTTAATTTCAATTCATATCTTAACCTTATCCTATCAAAATAAATGACAGTCAGCAATAGTATTCAAAAAATTCGAATAGAAAGGGAGATTATTCTGAACTAAAAAAGCTTCCCATTAAATGAGGCGTTTAATGGGAAGCTTTAATTTTATCTATAAATGCTTTTGAACAAAATCGTATAACTCATCATTTAATAGGAAACCGTAAGTTACATAGTTTTCGCCTTCTTCATCGTTACATGCATTCGTTAAACCAATCACTTGCCCGGCTTCATTAAAGACCGGTAACCCTGAGTTTCCACCTGAAATAACTGCATTGTACATCAACACATTTCCACCGACGAGTAAGACTTCGCCTTCACTCTCCCATAACGATCCATAAGCTTTATCCGCTGGATATCCAACCGTTCTCACATAATCGGTTTGTTTCACTTGTTCAATCGCCTTCTTCGATGCCAATGTTAAAGTCGGAGCGACGTCATTAATCGTTCGACCATCCGCTAACGGCTCCACTTTCACCATCGCTAAGTCCTGATCATCACCTGGGGCCATGATTAATTCTTTTACTTTAAAGTCTAAGAACTCGCCATTTTCCTGTTTTAAACGAACAAGTAATTGACTTACATCATCCGCACACGCACTCACGACGTGCTTATTTGTTAACAACGTATTTTCACCCACAACAAATCCTGTTCCATGATTTATTTCGTCAAATGGCTCACGCATGTCTTGAATTAATGCCACCCCTTTATTATCCCCTTCCACAGAAGTCAAAGGCACACGATCCTGAAGAGGACGCGTCGGTTTCGGTAAATCTAATCCTTGAGCAGGGCGCGTCAACGCCACAAACGCACCTCCAACTAATACGACTAAAAATCCCGCAATCATCCATAACTTATGTTTTTTCATCTATCTCATTCCTTTCCTATCAGCTCATCAATTAGGAACTCCGTCCCTTCGATTGACTTCATTATACGTTGCCAATATGAAACGAATATGAAATATCATCACGCATTCGTTGAAAATAAACGTTTTTTCTCATCAAAAAAAGAGGTGACCCCTTGTCACCTCTTTAACCTTCTTATTCGACATGTCCAAACTGTTCATAAATCGCAGCTTCCGTCTCAATAACCGTCTGCGACGGTTGATAATCCGAATCATTATAAATAAATTCGTGAACATCTTTTACTAAATCTTGATAACTTTTCATGATATAAAAGGGACCATACCCTTTATAATCTACTGATTTTGAACCATTATCAGGTTGTGGGACTTGTGTTTGTTCAATATTTTTTAAATCAAATCCTAATACGGCGCTTCCATAATCGATGATTTCCTTCATTGTTAAATTCGTTTCCACATAAGGCAAACATTTTTCCGCTAGCTTTACGAGCTCCAAATAACTTTGATCACTCACCTTAGCGATGACCGCCTCCATTACTTTACTTTGACGTTCCATTCGTCCAAAGTCTCCCCCTTCGGCATAACGGTTACGCATATAGCCCATCGCCTGACGTCCTGATAATAATTGAAGTCCAGATTCCTGTAACTCAGGTGCATCGAGATCGTCATCACTTGCCCCATTCATTGAACGAATATAGTCATTCGTCACTTTCTTTTCTTCCGGACGCACATCAATTTCAACACCACCCACTGCATCGATAACTTTCTCAATCGCATTAAAATTAAACGCGACATATCGAGTAATATCTAAATCAAAATTATAATTCAATGTCTTCAATGTTAAAGGTGCTTCCCCATACCAGTAGGCATGATTTAATTTATCAAAACCATTTTCTCCATCTGGAATAAAAATCATCGTGTCTCGTTGAAAAGACGATAACTTCAATTTTTTATTTTTCATATCAAGTGAGATAACCTTCGTCGCATCACTGCGCCCATTTGATCCATCCCCATCCTGATCAATTCCAAGGACCGCAATATTAACCACTTTTGAGTGCTTCTCCTTAGCCGTCAATGAACTGTCAACCGCAACATCCTCATGTTTTAAGGCAGCCGTTGTATCCAATTTTGAATAGTAATAGTTAGCCGCAAACACGCCGCCACCAATAACGACTAAGCCTAACACCACTAGACTACAAACAATAACCCTCACCTTTTTTCTCATCTTATTCCTCCCAAAAACGATTTATCTCTTTTTATTATATAATAAAAGCCAATTTATCTCAAACCGTCTTGAGAAAATACCTGGATAAGTTACAAGAAGAACATGAAATCCATTGATGTCCGAGAGTATAATTTTAAATTGCAATAATCACCTAGATATTTTATCTGCATCATGACTTAACTGAATATCTTCATATCTGGGTGTCCATTTCTCTAAACCCCTTAAAATAGAAGATAGCGCTCGCCCCCATTATATTGAACTCGCCTTGCTAAATAGCGGCTTACCACCCACTCTACAACGTTACCAGGATACCTATCCTCTATGGATGATGGTGAAAATAATCTGAAAAAAGTTGTTTAGTTGAATCTCAACAATCCAGAATTTATAAAGTTAATGATTCTGTACAGTAGAATTTAACGTATTTTATGCTATGATATAATAGTCGAAATATGATTTTTTCACAAGAGGAGATAAGGAGAAAAATTTATGGGGCACCCAATAAAACCGTATTTAAGTATAGAACAACAGATAGATCATTTGAAAAATAAAGAGAAAATGACAATTAATAATGTCGCATTTGCCAAAAAAGTGCTATCACGTATAAACTATTATCATTTGAGTGGTTATTGGTACAACTTATATGATAATAATAAAGAATTTATACCTGGAACAACCTTCGAGCAAATTTATAAATTGTATCAATTCGATTGTAAGTTACGTTTTTTGATAACACAGTTATTAAAAGATTTAGAACTAAAATTCAAAGCTCATATTGCAAACTATATTGGCGAACAATGGGGGCCGTTAGGATATCAGGGTGTTAAGCATTTTTATGATGAGGATTCACATATTAACTTCCTATATATTCTGAATAAAAAGAAAAAACAATATAAAAACAAACCATTTGTTCAACATCATATTGATAATTATGATGGAAAATTACCTATTTGGGCTGTTATAGAAATATTGTCCTTTTCAGATGTAACAAAATTTTATAAGTCCTTTTATGATGCTGACCGTAAAAAACTTTTGAAAAAAAATTACAAGAATAACTGGGACATTATTAAGAATGCAACAGAAACTCCTAAATGGATAATAACCCTGTGTAACATTAGGAATATATGCGCCCATTATGAACGTTTATACAATATCAGATTAGTAAACAGTGTGAAATTACCTCAAAAATACGCTAACTATAATATAAAAACCAATAAGTTATTTGCTGCTATAATAATATTAATGCTATTATTAGATGACAATCAAATAAAATCAAAATTTATAACAGATTTAAAGATGCTATTTAATCAATATAATTTTATAAATATTCAACAGATGGGATTCCCTAATAACTGGGAAGATATTCTCAAATTATGATAAAGAAAATGAGCTCAGTCTTATGACTGAGCTCTTATAATAACTTTAATATTTTTAAATTTTATTTTCGAAGCCTCTGCCACTGTGCCCTTATCAAAGCGATGAAGGGTTCCGCACTAACCCTCAAGTTTTGAGAATCAATACGTCGCAAAGTTCTAACAATATTATTATAAGCATTTTCAAAGGGTTTGTAAACCTTTGAAATGTTATTTTAAAAATATTTTTAATAACTTTCTCTATAAAAAGCGAACAGGTAATATAAACATGTCTACTTTGGCCTCTAACTTTGGACTATAATTTAGTCATTAAAATACCTAGGGCTAATTTTTTATGAAGGAGGGTACATCGTCACTCCTATTCAACTGGAATCAGATACAACCAAAAGAACTACTTTTCATTTACAGTACACAATTCCCTATAAATTTTCCACTCTAAATCTAACACATTGACTGTAAAAAAATCACTCGTATGAGTGATTTTTTGTAAGCACGTAATAATAACACGGATACAAAAAAAGCTACCAATCCTGTAAACTAAAGGTACAGAGTTGGTAGCTATTATTTTTATATTATTACTGACAATTCTCTTGAACGCTTTTTGCCCATGGCAAAAAGTCCACCAATACATCTGGATTTCTAATGAAGTCCGTATTAGGCAGTTTTTCAAAAAGATAATTTAAATATTTAGATGGATTTAGTCTGTTTGCTTTGGCTGTCTCAATGATAGTGTATGCCATCGCATTAGCAGTCGCCCCCTTCATACTGGTTGAAAAAAGATAATTCTTTCGACCAATCGTGATGGGACGAATCCCTTGTTCAGCTAGATTATTCGAGGCTTCAAGATTTCCATCTTCTAAAAAACGCAAAAGCTCTACCTTTTGATTTAAGGCATACATCACGGCAGTTTGAAGTTTTCCTTTCATGGCATAGAACGACTGTAGCCAGTCAAAAAAATCTTCCACAACAGGTTTGATCACCAGTTGTCGTTGCTTTTGACGTTCTTCAGGAGATAACTCTTTAATGGTCTTTTCAAAACTAAAGATTTTGTCGCAGTATTCCACTGCTTTTTGCGCTTTTCCGTTGTTCCCTGGAATCTCAAAAAACTTTCTTCTAACATGAGCCCAACACCCAACGAGTGAAAGATTCGGGATATTTTTATAGCCAGAATAACCATCACAGTGAAGATAGCCTTTAAACCCTTCTAAGATGGTGGTTGCCACCGCACGTTCACGTGTTAAGTCAGCGTGGTAATAAGCAATGGGATGTTCGGTATTTTTGATGGTCCTAAATAACCAAAATCTTGCCTGAGAAGTGGCTGGTTTTCCATCCGCTCGATTTAAAATTTGATACGGTGTTTCATCCGCATGTAAGACTTGATTTAGCACCAACTCTTTTCTAAGTAAATCGTAAATTGGGCGTAACCAATCATGACTAGCGATCATAATCCAGTTAGAGAGGGTTTTATCACTCACACTTAATCCATAGCGTGCCCATTCTGATACCTGGCGATAACAAGGAATACTTAAGACGTATTTTTGATGGAAAACTTCAGCTAACACACTCGCTCCGGCAAAGCTTCTTTGAATCGGAGCTTTTGGTGTTTCTATGAATGCTAACATAAATGTGGTTCTTCCTGACTTTTGGTGATAAAACGCTTTACCTGATATAATGAAAAGACATCTTAGAGAGGTATATCATCATGAACCTTAATGTCTTTTTTCCTGAAAATCTTATGATTCAATCCATTGAAAATAATGAGCATAAAATCCTAATTTGTTTAAAGTCTGAATCAAAATTTAATCCTTGTCCCTTATGCGGGATGAAAAGTCATCGGGTACACAGTACGTATCTTAGAAAACCATTAGATGCTTCAATCCTTAATAAACCCGTTCAATTAAGGATACAAGCTAAAAAGTTTTTTTGTTTAAATCCCAACTGTAAACGTCAAATTTTCACTGAAAGATTTACTGGCTTTTTAAATGCCTATCGGCGTTTAACTATTCGTCTTGAAGAGGTTTTTCTTCAATTATCATTATCGATGAGTGCGGAAGCTTTATCACGCTTTCTTTTTAAACTTGGATATAAACGAAGTGGAGATGCGCTATTAGATTTATTACGACGTATTGATTCTACTGAAAAAGATATAAAAAATCAGTCATTAACCCATATTGGGGTTGATGATTTTTCTTTTCGTCGAGGGGTCGACTTTGGAACAGTTATTTGTGATTTAGAAACGCATCGTCCGGTTGAAATTCTTGCCTCTCGTTCGACTCAAGCATTTAAAGAATGGTTGGAAAAACATCCCTCAGTTGAATTAGTGACACGTGATCGTGCAACAACTTATACTAAAGCCATTCATTTAACGAATCCTAACATTATTCAGGTTGCCGACAAGTGGCACTTTCTTAAAAACCTATTAACGGTTGTTAAAGAAACCATTAGTTCTCGTTTTCCTAAAGGATGGTTTATCATGCCTGAATCTTCAATCACTAAAAAAACAGATCCAGCGACAGATATAACGATTACTAACGTGAACTCAATATCCAGTCATGAATCATTATCTGAAAAGGAACAAGCAAAATGGACACTCATTTTGGAGATTCAAAAGGTCTACCAACAAGTAGGCTCTATTCGTCAAACAGCCAGACAACTTAAGTTAAGTCGGACAACCGTAGCGAAGTATATTCAGTTATCTGAACCTCCCAAGCAAATACGAAAGCCCCGTGTTAATCAATTTGTCCCACTTTATTTAACTCTTGCTTAATTTTTCGAGTCCCGTAATTATTTCGACTTCGGCGAAAAATCTCAACGATGTCAGCTATAAGTTGAGACTCATCTTTGTTCTTAGCTTTTGATTCATAATAATATGTACTGCGAGAGAGGTTAAGGACTTTGCACATCGCTGAAACAGAATATTTATGCGTATTATTTTTAATCACATTTATTTTCGTCCTAAGATCAGCGCTGCTTGCTTTAAAATATCATTTTCCATCTCTAACTGTTTAATTTTTTTACGGAGTTGGATCAATTCATTTTCTTCTTCTGAGCGATTATCTTTCTCTTTAAAAGAACCTGTAGAAGATGATTGTTTAATCCACTTATTAAGAAGAGAGGGTGAGATATCATATTCTCGAACAATATCACATTTACGTTTACCATTTAAATAGAGTTGGACTAATTGATTCTTAAATTCATCTGTATATGTACGTCTAGGTTTACGGGTTTTAGGTTGGGTCATGTTAAAGCTCCTTTTTATTATTATTAATTTATTTTACATGACCTCAAAAAAACTGTCTAATTAATTGTAACCTATCCATCAAATGTATGGACGAGCAAGTTTTGAACTTCTGCGTATTAAAGTCCTCTATGCCTAGAAAGGGCTTTTCACCAAAAGTAAGGAAGAACCACTTTTTTATTGACATTTATACGATTTAAAGAAACAAAAAAAGACTTCAACAAGAAAAGTAAACTTACTGATTTACCGCCATTAATCAGAAGTTATTTCTTGTTGAAATCCAAAACTAAATTAATTATAGCATGTTTAAGAGAAGAAACAATACTTTTTAAACATGTTTCATTTTAAACATCAGTGGTCTAATTTTTTTATTGACAGTTATATATAAGAATTATTTTCATTCACAATATACCTAGAGACGATACTTAATGGGCATTCGCTCCTAGGTAATTACAGATAGGATTATTTTTTTACTGAGAAAATCAAATTTTAATATAGGTTCTATAATATTTGGTGTGGGTGATGCCCACACCTCTTTTATTGGAATTAAAAAATAAGTACAAAAAAAGAGACATAACGTCCCAAATTCTATACAATGTAATCGACCAAAAAAACACGAAAGGATTGGGTTTATGTCTCACACTAATTGTATCTCAACTTTACTTGATTTAAAAGATAAAAATATTACTTTTTCAAAAAATTGTATCCAAGAAACTCAGATTAAGAATGTTCGTTCTAAACTTATTTTGGGAACTCTTTCTTTTCAACCGACTCGTTGCTACCACTGTGGTCATTCTTTTGACTCAAATATCATTAAACACGGCTTCAAAACTTCACGTATTAAGCTAGTCAAAATTTCCGGATTTGATGCTTATCTAGACTTAAAAAAACAACGTTATAAATGCCGTCATTGCGACCGAACATTTACCCTAGAAACATCTCTTGTTAACCCTAATTGTTTTATTTCCACTCCCGTAAAACAAGCCATCTTTTTAGAAGCTAGTCATAAGAAATCCGAAACAGATATTGCACGTGAGCTTAACGTTTCTCATTCAACCGTTAACCGCGTCATTCATTCTTCCTATGAAGAACAGCCGCTTCCCTTTAATTCTCTCCCAAAAGTTCTTTGTTTTGACGAGTTTAAGTCGGTTAAATCGGCCGAGGGAGCAATGTCCTTCATTTTTTGTGATGCGTCCAATGGAAAGCTAATTGATATCGTTGAAGACCGTCGCTTAAGTACACTAAGGACTTATTTTATGCGATTTTCTAAAGCAGCTCGTGAAGGTGTAACCCACGTCGTCATTGACATGTACGCCCCTTATATGACACTCATTAAAGAGGTATTCCCTAAGGCTAAGATTGTTTTAGATAAATTTCATATCGTTCAACTAGTCTCTCGTGCTCTTAATAAAACACGCATTCGTTTCATGAATCAAAATAAAGAGTTTTATAATAAATTCAAACATTATTGGCGACTTCTCTTAAAAGCCCAAGAAGATCTTAGTGCCACTCATTACTTCTATTCCAACTGCTTCAAAAAGATGATCTCTCAACAAGAAATTATTGACTTTTTATTAGCCCTAGACCCTGAACTAAAGGAGACTTATGATTTCTACCAAACTGTCCAACAGGCTATTAAACTTCGTAACCTTGAAATATTTCATCATGCCATTCAACACCCCTCTGACCTGCTTTCACACGAAATGAAAACAGCTTTAAAAACACTCACTCATTATCAAGATTATGTCAAAAATACTATCGAAACTCCTTATACCAATGGAGTACTCGAAGGAATTAACAATAACATTAAAGTCATTAAACGTATTGCCTTCGGATACCGTAGTTTCTACCATTTCAAAGCAAGAATTTTGATTATTCATAAATACACTTTTGAACAAAAAAAGAAGAGGAACCAAGCCGTCTAAAGAATGGCCTAATTCCTCTTGATTACATGTATAGATTTTATTCACCCACACGATTTGACAAAGAGCCTTAATATAACAGAATTACAAAAAATCCCCTATCACTCAAGGGTTACCCTCTGATTGATGGGGGATTCATTTATCAGATTCATGTTCTTTTTCTTTGCCTAAGTCTATGCCATACACTTTCGATACAACCGGCGCCAATACGGAATCATTAACATAAACCCAATACTAGCAAACACAAAGCCGGCTAAACTTAAAAATTGTAACCTATCTTTAATCAAGTATCCTACACTTTCTCGCAAATAGTCCACATGAATGGCTGTATGTTCATAAAAGCCTGATTGAATTCCACTAAAGAAGATAATAAACACAAGTAATCCACCCGCGACAAGTCCATAAGCTGCGTATAATAGTCCAACCTCAACCTTCTTACGATGATGCTTTTTACGACTAGCAGGCGATAACCATATCATCACACCGATGATTAAAACTGACAAAACGACTAACACAGTCACGATTAATTTAACATTCAAAAGCCCTACAAGTTGAGGAACTTTCGTTACAACAGGAATCTCCATTAACTTATCAAAATCTAGAACTCTTAAACTTCCTTTAATGACCTGCATCGCATCCTGTTTCATAAGCTCCACATCCGCTTTAGCTTGGTCATCTAAATAATACTGATTATTTCTAAAGAAATCTCCCATTCGTTCATCAAATCGTGACTCATAATCCGCCAATTGAAGGGGTGCTAACACCTGATTGCTGCCATTAAGCCATCCAATCAATTGCTTAGTATCTCCGACAATTGTCTGCTTCACCTCTTCAACGGAGATAAACTCATGCATCGTCTGACGATCAATATTATTAAACAACATAATATCATCTAAGCCATTTTGAATCGTTTCTTGAACCGACTGATAAATATTCGCCTTCTCCATGACACGAGTATACATCGATGACGATAAGAAGGCGGGCAATGCACTAACCAAACAAATGCCAATCACAAGTCCCATTAAGCAAAAACTTAATATTACAGAAACCATTTTCTTAACTATATTCATCACTCATACCTCATTTATTTAATTTGAACCAAATTGGAAACCACCACAAACCGTTCAGGCGTAGGTCCATATTTGACAAACGGATAACATGTATACATCGTTAACTGCTCCGTCTCCGTTGGCATCGTCGGTGAAACATCATCTGGAGTTGTAATATAAATATCTGACACCTCATATTCATACGTTCCATAGTCTGTTTCCACATAAACAAGATCTCCTTGCTTTAACTCTTTCAAGGCATAGAACGCTGTTTCTCGGTGTCCAGATAGAACCGTATTCCCCCCTTCACCAGGTAACAAACTTCCAACATAATGACCGACCCCTTGACGAAGTTGCGCATTTCCTTCGCCTTGATAAATACCGACTTCTAAATTAGCACTTGGAATTTTTAATGTCGCAAACTCCTCCCCAATTTTAGGAAGATACATTGCCTGATTGTTAATTTGAAACTCGGTCTGTGTCATTTCCAAACTAGGGTCATAAAAAATGAGGGAACTAAACGACATGGCTTCCCCAATCCATGACCAAATAGGAATGAATATCATCATTGAACCAATTACCATTAAAAAAATAGGGATTACCAATGTAATCCCTAATCTTTTTAAAAAGGATTGGCGTTTTTGTCTTATCTTTTTCACACCCGATTCCTCTACTTTCTACTCCTGAATTTCACGCTTTGAAAACATCATTAATCCAGCAGCTAATACAACAAGTCCAGCCCCTGCCATCACGGTAGTCGGCATTTCAAATCCTGTATTTCCAAGTCCAGCATCTGGGATTGGCGTAACAGATGGACGATTCGTTTCTTCCCCATTTTCCACAACGTTACTTCCAATGACCACTTCTAACGTTGTATTTAAAACCGTTTGAAGGAATGAAATCATGCTTCCATCAAAATTTTGTAAAACAGATGCGATGTCTTGATCTGTTAATGATAAAATTTGTTGCCCACCTGCTGTTACTAAAGTAACCGTATCAATTCCATTAACCACATCGTATTTTAAAACTAACCCCACTTTTGATGCTGCTTGTGATGCTAAATTCATTAACGTATTTTTCTCATCTGTAGATAATGTTCTTAAATCTGTACGATCTCCAATTAATGAATAAGCTTGATCCACTAAAGACTTTAATGTGGCTTGATCCACCGTTGATAATTGAATCGATTGTAAATACGTAATTAATTGATTTGCATCATTTGCAGGAACCCCTAATGACACTAATTGATCACGTAACTTAGCAACATCTGTTGTGCTTGCATCTGCCACCACACCAAATGAACTTGCGACCATCACTGCCGCTAATGTAGAAACCGCTAATTTCTTCATCCCTTCACCTCATTAAAAGAATAAATTTATCCAATAAATAGACACCCATATTATACCAATAAATAGTGTCATTTAACACCTATTAGACAAAATATACCAATATTTTAATGCATCATTTACCCTTACATATGATATTTTATCAATTCACCACCCTCAACCGTTGAAGCAACGGAGCATACAAAATATTTGGCTACTACTAACGAAAAGTTAACGGCAAATCATGAATCATTATCTGAACCTCCCAGGCAAATACGAAAACAATGTGTTAATCAAATTGTTTCCTATTTAAATCAAATCTCACAATGGTGTCAGCAGGAAAAAACCTTGTTGGATTCATGAACAACTCATCCAACAGGGTTTTAAAGGAGGCTCATTAACTCGTCGAAAAGTTCAAGATATTATAAAGCAAATCTCACAGTAAAAACGGGTGAGAAGGTAATAACGCGTTATATACAGCCATCCAAGTAGTGACGAGAGATCGATAAGTAATGCATTAGTTTTATCCATTACTAATGCGATTTGTGAAGGGAATATCAATTGGAATTAAAATGATTAAACGTCAAATGTATGGACGAGCAAGTTTTGAACTTCTACATATTAAAGGGCTCTGCGCTTAGAAAGGGCTTTTCATCAAAACAGCGGAAGAAACACATTTTTATTGACATTTACCCCACGATTACTTACCACCTTTAATAATTTTTTCTTTTAGAGTATTTAATAACATAGCAATGATATTTTTATTAAAAACGAATGAATATATACTAGCAACTATTAATCCTAATAAGCACAGTTGAGGATTTTTAGTATAATAAATAATTATTATGATAATAATTATAGGAATACTAATTAATAAAAATCTTAAATCTAACCTTAGTTTAACATATTTTTGTATATCTATATATCTATATATTGCCATAGCTAGATACGATACAAAAGTTGATAAAGAAGCTGCATATAATCCTATAAAATTTATTAATAATAAATTTATAACAATATTTATAATTGCGGAGTATATAGATGTTTTAGCAATTTCGTCTGTTTTTTTTAATGCTACATAAATTGATCCTAACAATGATACTATAATATTAAAAATAGTAGCAAGCATCAATAAAGGAATTTGATAATATGCACTCTTATAATCTATTCCTGTTATGAAAATTCTAAATACGAAAGGCATAAATGCAATTATCAATACGCATAAAGCAGTAAATAACTTTACCGTAATATTCATTATATATGAGAAATAATTAGAAGAATCTTTATCATTAATATGAATAGACGCTGATTCAGCCCACGTTATATTAAAAATACTAAACAAAGAAATACATACACTTGAAAATTTATTTGAAGCTGAATATATTCCGTTTAAAGCCACTCCAAGAACATATGTTATAATTAACCTATCAGAAACATTAATAATCCACCAAGATAGTTGATTTGGAATTAATGGCCATGAATATTTCCAAAGAGTTATAAGAGTATTTTTACTAAAATTATTAATCTTTAAATATATGTATACCTTTTTCTTTATAATTATAAATAATATGCAAAATATATTAGCCATAGCAGTGGCTGTTAGCATACCATAGGCACCAAATTTAAAAAATAAGATAAATAATACATTTAACAATATTGTGCTTGCACCTGTTATAAGACTTCCTTGCGAATAGGTAATATTATCGCCTAGCCCTCTAGATATTTGTAATAGAATGTTTGCTGATGCTATAACAACTACATTAACAGCTAAGAAATATTTATAATCATTCTGAATATATCTGGCTAAAACAAAATAAATTAATAAATATAGAATTGCTTGAATAAATACAATATAGCACGTCGTTGCAATAAGTTTTTTCTTTTTAGTCTCATTTTCTCGAGCATCTATTAAATATCTAAAAATAGCTTGATCTATTTGAAAAAATACAATGGGTATTAATAAAGCAACATAAGTATTCAACAAATCAACTGTACCATATTCTTCGGCTGATAATAAAGATGTATATAGAGGTAAAAGAAAAAAACTGATAAATTGGGTGCATATCTTTCCTGCAGCAACTATTAATGTATTTTTAACCAATTTTTTCTCTCTTTCCATATTAATCAGTCCGTTTCTTTTAATAATTTATCCAATTTATAAAAGTGTTGGTTAGCACTTTCTACTTGTTCTTTAATTTCAATTTTATAAGATAAATCTTGGTCTGTAATCTTTGTTATATTAAAATCCTCTAATTTTCTTATATCAAATATTTTACCTTTAAAATTCATATCTTTTAAAACGTTAATTGTTTTATCACTGTAGGCAATCGGTATAATTGTTTTATTTAATTTTAATCCTAAAATATTTGCATGAAATCTTGTTCCAATAATAATTTTGGAACAAGCTAATTCATTAATAGCTTCATTAATATCTCCTCTATAAAAGTGCTTTTTAATTTTATTTTTTTGTTGATTATTAAATTTTTTTATAATCCTTTCTATAACTTCTTCATCTCCTTCAGATTTACAAAAAGACATTAATGTAATATTATAATCTTTTTTTATAAAATATTTTATTAATTCTATAATTTTATTTTCATATCCTATTTTATATTTTGGATTAACTTTCCGACAGCAGTCAATAACAGAAATAACTACCTTATCTTCTTCCGTTATTTTGATATGAGATAAATCCATAGAAAAAACTACGTCTGATGCAATTCTTACATTATTTAAATCATTAAATAATATATATGAACTATTATCTCGAAAACAAACATCTTCTGCTTTTTTTATAATATTCTCTTTATTAACTTCGAGATATTCCTGTGTAAAATAAGGACCAAAGTTTGATCCTAAAATGTAATAAGGTCTTATGAATTTATAATTATAGTTTAAGTATTTACTTGAATTAAACTTTTCGGTTTCAATAAATAATGATCCGCCTATTATTACTGTCGCTAAATAATCATTTTTCATTTCTCTTGTAATGGATTTTTTTATACCCATTTTAAAGAAAAGCATATTTATTACTTTAGTAATAAAATTTTCAAAAAAATATAAATTTAAATTTTTTTGTTTGAAGATATTTTTATTATATTTTTTTAATGAATATGCATCAAAAACAACTTGCGGGTATCTTTCAGAGATTATCTTAATAAACAAATCATCTCCTAAGTTTTTTATAAGATAACCTTTTAAAAATATTTTTTTCAAATTAATACTTCCTCTCATTTATAATTTCTACTATAAATTTTCTCTATTATCTCTTTATCTAGATTTTCGTCGAATTTTCTAGCAAATAAGTATGGGGAGTTTACTAATTCATTCAAATCTGAAGAAACATATACGTAGGGATTTCCTCGCTTCCAATCAATTGCTCGCATACAAGAAATATAATTATCATCATACTTTGAATAAAATAAATTTTTTTTAAATGGGGAGTTGAATAAAATAGTTTGTAAAAAAATTTCATCCGCACTTTTAGTATTTTTAAAAGTAGTATATATAAAATTTTTTTTACTCAATAAATATTCAGAAAATTCTTTAGTAATACTAAACCAATTAGCACCTGTCATAAATTTTAAATTATGTTTCTTCAATCTATTAATATTAATTAATTTTTGCAATGATATAGAAATGAATTCCAATAAATATAGTATTTTACTATTTCGAGAATATTTTCTAAATAACCAAAAATATTTAAGCCAACAATATTTTTCAATTGGAAGTTCTTCTGAGTAAAAATGAATAAATTCTTTATTCTTCGCTTCGTTGAAATAATTATATATAATTTCTGATTTTTTTAAAGGTAAATCAACACCTGATAAAAGATGAAAGTAAGAATACTCTCCATTTTGTAGAGCTTTTTCTAATAAAAACAATTCACATTCAACTTGAGAGTAATCTGACCATCTAACATTAATTTCCTTATATATATAAATTTTTGATACTTTTACAAATTGCGCTATTACATCTAAATTATTAATATTACTTTTTTTATCAACATGTATATATATATCAAAATATTTGCTATCTAAAGATTTTAATAATTTTTCTAAAGTCCAAATATTATTATGAGCTATGATTAGAATTGCCTGCTTTTTCAATTACATCACCTCGTAAATTTTTAATTAACTTTAATGTGAAATAACCAATTTTCATATGGCAAAACTTCACTATTATTACTCTTTAATTGAATTAACATGGGAAGAATCATAAGAAGAGTAAATATATAAATATATAATATTTTATCTTTAAAGAAACTTAAAATATAAGGAATATATATTATCGCAAAGATTGAGAAATAAACTTCTATCCTAGATAATAGCATTATCTTTAACGACAATATCCCTATCAATATAGCTAAAGCATTTATGAAATAATAAATAAAAAGAGAATTTTCTTCTTCAATTTTTAATGTTTTTTTTCTCAATAAAATTAATATTATTATTTCAAAAATTATATATATAAATGTAATTAATATCTTCTTATTTTGACCTACTTCAGTTAATAAATTATTATTAAGATATAGTTCATAATGCGGAAATATTTGAGAAAAAATAGCGATGATTTTATCCAAAAATAAAGCAATTACAAATAAGGAAAATAAATATATATATAGTTTTTTCTTATTGCGTTTTATAAAAAATATAGGTAATAATGTAAAAGAAATTATTGCAGTATTATGAATAAAAGTTGCACATATACACATAAATATAAAAGGCAATTTTTTATTTAATTTTAAAAAATATAAAGAGTTAGCTATTAATAAAACAGCAATATATTGTCTAGAAATATTCATAGCACTGAAGTAGTGATAAAAAGACATAAATAGAATTGTTGGAAGAATTACATTTTTTTTACTATTATTATAAATAAATATAGCTGTTAATAAACAAATGACAAAGCTATTAATGACAATAATCGCATTTCTATCATTCGAAAATAACGATACTAATTTATTATATAAAACATATAATATTGCACTATCTCCACTCTTCAATATATCCATAAAACTTAAAGTAGAGTTTTTAATAAAGATATTACAATATAGACTTGTATCAGTTCCTACATTCTCACTTCGAAATCCCATAATTAAAAACATTGTTAAAAAAGAAAAAAATAAAAATATTTTTTTCTTTTTTAAGGATTTATTATTACCATTTATATAAATGAAAAAATAATAAAAATTTATCAGAATAAATACTAATATATATATGAGCATCTAACTAACCGCCTTATTATAAAAGTTTTTTCTTATTAAATTTATCAAACTTATTAGCAAATAATCCAAGAAAAAGAGCTATACTAGTAATTTTAAAACTCTTAAATATTAGTCTTATTTTCCAATCACTAATAAATAATAAATCATTTTTAAAATTATCATTTTTAAAAATTCTTTTTACTAAAAAATATTTTTCTTTATAGCTATCTTCTTTATTTCTATTATCAACAATATTAGCAATCCATGATATATATTGCTTTAAAAGATTTTTCTCTATATAACTTGTTTCATAATTATTTTCTTCGTATAAAAGAAATATTGCCCGAAATATTTTTAATTTTAATTCTCCTGCATTTTTTCTATACTTAAATCCTAATCCATTATTAGTTATTCTATATTTATATAAACATAAATTAAAACATTCTATTTTATTACAGTATTTTAAATAATTAATATTAAAAATTGCATCCTCACCTAAATTTAAATTTTCTTCAAATCTAATATAATTTTCTTGAATAATTTTGTTTTTATAAATTTTATTCCATAATTGGTTAAATAAAAGTTTAGATTGAAGAAACTCTATTACCACGTTTTTTTCTTCAGTTATAAAACCTTTCTCAATACTAAAATTTTTATTTGATGATTCAAAACATTGGTAGCCACAAATATCCCAATCGCAATTATTATCAGTTATTCGCTTTATCATTTCATTCAGATAATTTTTTTCATATAAATCATCTGAATCAATAAAACAAATATATTCCCCCTCAGCTAAATCTAATCCAATATTCCTACTTTTACTTACACCTTGATTTTTATTATATATATACCTAACTTTAGAATCATTTATATATGATGAACAAATAATATCAGTATTGTCAGTCGAACCGTCATTTATAATAATTAACTCAAAATTTTGGTAAGATTGATTTAAAACTGAGTTTATTGTTTTTTCAATAGTTTTTTCTGAATTATAAACTGGTAATATTACACTAACCTTATCTTTAATCATAAAACCTCACCTCATTTTCTTAAATAAAATCTCCATTCATTTTAGGAAGTGATTTAAATGAGACTCTTTTTAGGCAAACTATTATTATGCCAAATATTAAGCCTATATATTCGTACAATATTATTTTTTTTTCAATAAATTCGTATATTGAATCTCTATTTTTTGTGCTTCATTATTTATATTAAAGTTATTTTTTGTAATTTCATTAGTAGCATCCACTCTTTGGAAAAAACCAGTAAATTGTATGGTCTTATCAGCCCAGACTTCTGCTGAATTATCTAGCGAAACAAATTGTGTCGTATTCAGAACTTTAGCCTCTTTTGTCACACCCTTTGAAAATAAACAAGGTAACCCTGAAGCTTGGGCTTCTACTCCTACAACTGGTAATCCTTCGTATAGTGAAGGTAATAAAAATGTATCAAATACTTGATATAATCGATTAGCATCGTTTCGTTGACCCAAGAATAATACATTATCTTGCAAGTTATACTTTCTAACCTTTTCTTTTATTTCTTCTAATTTAGGACCTTGTCCCAGTAATAACAACATTGAATCATTGTTTCGTTTATAAATCTCCCTAAAAATATCTATTAAGAAACTATGATTTTTAGTCTCAACAAATCTTCCGATATGTCCTATTACTAATTTATCTTCACTTATATTCAGCTCTTTTCTAGCCTTTTTTCGCATTTCTTCATTAAACTTAAATTTATCTATATCGATAGCATTATTCAATAAGTAAACGTTTCCTTCGTTATATTCTTTATCCCCAAACAACCATCTTCCTGCTAACTCTGAACAACACATATAGTTAGTAGCAAATGTTTTTGAAAAGGGTCTTAGAATTTGTTTCATAAAATTCCTCTTCTTTTCTTTTTTATTAGTCGTACTATGACTATGGGCTATTCTAATAGGAACCCCGGCATCTTTAGCAGCTTTTAAAGAAAATACAGATAAGGTATTAATATGCGAATGAACAATTTTATAATTACCTTCTTCTAAAACCCTTTTTAATTCTTTATGATATTTCATTACCTTTTGATATGGAGGAATAAGTACTACTTTTCCTCCCAATGATTCTATTTCATCATAGGGAATATTAGTCGAGTCATCATCACAAATAAAATCAAACTGTATCTTCGTTCGGTCAATATGACGATAATAATTCATAACGACAGATTCTACTCCACCACCGATCCATTTCCCCATAATTTGTGCAATTCTAATCGGATTTTGCTCCATAAAAACCTCCTTATAACTGATATTACTGCTAACTTGCATTTTCATCACCGAGCATTGCCGGAATTGTTAATAAAATTAATTTAATATCGAGCCATAAATTACGTGTTTTAATGTATTCGATATCAAGTTCCACCCATTCATCAAATCCAATGTTATTACGGCCACTCACCTGCCAAATACAAGTTAAACCTGGCTTAACAAGTAATCGTTGCATTTGATATGGCGTATATTGTTCTACTTCTCGTGGAAGAGCCGGTCGCGGTCCAACTAAACTCATATCACCTTTTAATACATTAAACAGTTGTGGCAATTCATCCAAACTTGTCTTACGAATAAACTTTCCTACCTTCGTAATACGCGGATCATTCTTCATTTTAAAGGCAGGGCCACTTTGTTCATTTAAATGCATTAATTCATGAAGTCTCTCCTCTGCATCCGTATACATACTTCTAAACTTATACATTTTAAATGTCTTCGGATATTCGCCATTTCTCACTTGAGAGAAAAAGATTGGCCCTTTAGGATCTTCAATTTTAATGAGGATTGCAATGATTAACATCACAGGAGATGCTAATATTAATCCAATTAACGATCCAACAATATCCATCAGACGCTTTAATACAACATAGCAAATACTTGTCTTCACTAATTCTTGACGTTGAATTGCTAATTCATTCTCCATCTCTCTACCTCCTAAAATAAAAAAGGTAGAACTCTTAATTTAAGAAATCATTAGGAGTTCTACCTTCATCTATTCTATCATTGAATAAATGGTATCTAATTTATCTCTCCCTAATTTCTTCTCTCTTTATTTAAATCCCAATTTATTTCTTTTTCCCAAAAAGTTTTCGTTTCTTTTTGTTTTCTGCCCCTTCTTCATAGCTATAATATTGATAGCTATAATATCCTTTTTTTGTGACTGGCATCATCGTCATGACAGCCCCTAACACATTCGCATTAACTGCTTCGAGTGATTTAAACGCCCTTTTTCCAGCCTCAATTTCTGTTTTCCCTGAGGCAATCGCCAAAATCACCCCATCAACAAAGGTTGATAAAACGGCGGCATCCGTTACCAGGTTAACTGGAGGTGCATCAATTAACACCACATCATAATTATCACTTAAGATTTTAATTAAATCTTGCATTTTTGTTGATCCTAATAATTCCGATGGATTAGGTGGAATTGGTCCCGAAGTTAGCACATTAATCTCACTTCCCGAAACCTTGATTACATCTTTTAATCCAACTTGGCCTGCTAACACATTCGTTAACCCTTGTTGATTCGAAACCGCAAATACTTGGTGTACACGTGGGCGACGCAAGTCGGCATCAACAATTATCACGCGATTTCCCGCCTGAGCAAAAGTCTCGGCTAAATTTGTAATAGTCGTCGTTTTCCCCTCCGACATCATCGAACTTGTCACCATTAACGTCTTAATCTGTTTATCAACACTTGAAAATTGAATATTTGTTCTTAACGTACGATAGGCTTCCGAAATTGGTGACTTACTATTCGTATGTGTAATAAGATCTAAACTCATCCCTTATCCTCCTACAATCCTTTAATATCAGGTATAGCCCCTAAAATTGGTAATCCTAAGTGACGTTCAATATCTGATGGCGTTTTGTACGTACGGTCTAAAAACTCAAGAACGAAAACTAAACCAACACTTACCATCATTCCAAGCACGGTAGCAATCGCAATATTCATCACTTTATTAGGAGCTACCGGACTTTCAGGAACCTTTGCCACATCGATTGTTGATACACTATCCACTTTCATCATCTCATTAATTTCTTGTTTGAAGATTTCTGCTTCAGTGTTCGCAATTAAAGCAGCTAACTCCGGATCGTTGTCTTTAACTGTAATTTTAAAAATCTCTGTCGTTTCTACTTGAGAAACTGAAATTTTGGAATTTAAATCTTTGGAAGATAAATCTAAATCCAGTTTTTTAATCACCTTATCCGCGATACGATTACTTTTAATAATTTGCGAATAAGTTGTAGCCAGCTTCTGACTCATTTGTAATTGATTATAATCCATCAACGCTTCTTGATTTTGCTTGTAACTAACGATCATAGTTGTTGACGCCTCGTATTGTGGTTTTAGCAAAAAGAAGCTAACCCCTGCCGCCAATATCGCAGCGATTAACGTAATACTGGCAATCATTAGCCATCGTTTTCGTAACATTCCAAATATTTCACGCAGATCAATTTCGTACTCCGTATTCTCCACTTTCATCTCCCTTTCTTTACATTAAAATTTATAATCACATTCACACCGATTATACCACAGAATTTACTCATTTTCTGAAAAAACTGTAGGAAAGCGTTGTGTTTTTTTTTGAAATTTTTGTCTTTTATTCAACAATAATCTCCTGAATCAACAAATATCAACTATAGCTCACTACTTTTTACTTCTTTTCTACATACTTTTATACCAAAACAATGACACTACTCCCAACCAAAACATGTTACTTTAGAACCCTTGACCTTCCGTTCCTTATTATACCTTATCATTACCGACATTTTCTGTCGGCACCCTTCATTTAAATAAATTTTCAGAAACTTTGTATATAAGTGACTCGGTCCAAATTCAATTATTTATAAAGATTAACCGTAAAGAGGTTATCATTTGATAATTTAAACTCGGAAACTCACTATCCTATGTAATTTTGAATCCTAAATAAAAAAAGTGGTTTCAAGCCACTCTTTCCAACTGTTATTTAAATAATCCTTTAATAATATCAATGACGTGCTGTTGTTGTTCCGCTGTCATTTTCGTATCTGACGGTAAGCAGATTCCTCGTTTAAAATAGTCTTCTGATACCGGTTGGTCATCCGTTGCTGTAAAAAATGGATACTGTTTGAAGACCGGCTGCATGTGCATCGGTTTCCATACCGGGCGCGATTCAATGTTTTCCTTTTCTAACGCTAACATGATGTCCATTGGTTTCACCTGAGATGTTTCTTTGAGGGTCATGACCGATAACCAATAGTTCGACTCCCCAAAGTCACAAATATTCATCATTTCTATATCTTCAATATCTCTGAAAGCTTCTTTGTATGTTTCATAAATTTCTTTCTTCTTTACAATTCGTTCATTTAAAACTTTTAGCTGTCCGCGACCGATTCCTGCAACGACATTTGACATCCGATAGTTGTAGCCGATTTCTTTATGTTCATAATGACGTTCCGCCTCACGCGATTGAGTCGCCCAAAACGTCGCCTTTTTTGTGTACGCTTCATGATTAGAAACCATCATCCCTCCACCTGAAGTCGTGATGATTTTATTTCCATTAAAGGAATAGATTCCAATATCTCCTATCGTTCCGCTCATTCGTCCTTTATACGTTGATCCTAATGATTCGGCAGCGTCTTCTAAAATTGGGACGTTATATTTCTGACAGAGTTCTAAAATCAGATCCATGTCTGCACTTTGTCCATATAAGTTCACAACAACGACAGCTTTAGGAAGCTGATGGCGTTTTATGGCGTCTTCAAAAGCCTTCTTCAGGGCTTTTGGACACATGTTCCATGTTGCAGCATCGCTATCAATAAACACAGGTGTTGCTCCTAAGTATAAAATCGGATTACATGAAGCAGAAAAAGTGAGGGTTGAACAAAACACCGTGTCTCCTTCTTTAACGCCTAATGCTTTTAATCCAAGATGAATCGCTGCGGTTCCACTCGAAAGAGCAGAGGCTGATTTCACCCCGACATAATCGGCTAATTCTTGTTCAAACTGATTCACATTCGGTCCGAGTGGCGCCACCCAGTTCGTATCAAAAGCCCCTTTAACATATGCTTGTTCGTACCCTTCCTCACTCATATGAGGAGACGCTAAATATATTCGTGTCATCATTTTCATCCCCTTTATCGTCGTTGTTTAATCACGCGCGCCGGAACCCCGACCGCGGTTACATCCTGAGCTAAGTCATTTACGACGGTTGCCCCCGCTCCAATGATTGAACGAGAACCAATCGTCATCCCTTGAATCACCGTTGCTCCTGCCCCAATATGAGTCAAGTCGCCCACAGTCACGGTCCCGCATAAAGTAGCGTTAGGAGAGAGATGAACATAATCTCCAATTCGATTATCATGTTCCACAATAGCGCCCGTATTAATAATTGCATGACAGCCAATTTGGGTATTCGCATTCATCACCACATTTGGCATCACCACAGTTCCCACACCGATGGAAATATTCGTTCCCATCGTCACCGTTGGATGAATCACCGTATAAAAAGGCAAGTGCGAATACTGACGAGCCAATCGCTCACGTACCTCATTCGAACCAATGGCTAAAACAAATTCCGTCTGTCCATCATGAAATCGATCCGCCGAATCAGTCGTTCCTAAGATGGGATACCCCATCCATTCCGTTTTCCCCGAATCATCGAGTAATCCTTTAATCTCAATCGGTGCCCCGTGTTCGATTTGTGCTTTTAAACTATCGAGAATAACCGCAGCATGGCCACCCGCTCCAAAAAGAATAATCTGCTTCATCTTAATTTGCTCCATTAAACTTCTCCACCGTCACATGTCCCTCTTGACTAATATCCGATTGTTTAAGAACTTTTCCAACCGTTTGCGCTAAAATTTTAAAATCCAGACTTAAACGATAGTTGTCCACATAATAAACATCTAATTCAAATTTTTGGGCCCAAGAGATATTATTTCTTCCATTAATTTGAGCGTATCCCGTAATTCCTGGGCGAACCTCATGACGGCGCATCTGCTCTTTTGAGTAAAGAGGGAGATACTCAACAAGAAGTGGTCGGGGTCCTACTAAACTCATATCCCCTTTTAACACATTAAACAATTCAGGTAATTCATCTAAACTACTTTGTCTTAAAAATTGACCAAACTTCGTTAATCGCTCGTCATCCGGTAAAAGATGACCCTTTGCATCTTTGGCATCTTTCATTGTTCGAAACTTCACCATTTCGAATACTTCGCCATTTAACCCAACACGAGGTTGGCGAAATAAAATCGGCGCTCCTAAGTTTAGGCGCACTAAAATTGCCACGATTAATAAAATCGGTGAAGCAATAATGATCCCTATTAAGGCAATCATAAAGTCGAATATCCTCTTAATTCGTTGTTGCACACTTTATCCCCCTATTCATCACTTCTTCATTCGATTGAGCCAACTGTACATTTATTTTATGATGTTCAGGTTCGCGATAAGTTGGGACAACTTCTTTCAATTTAGCTTTTAACTCCGTGCTTCCCTTTGTTGTTGCTACAATCAACTCATTAATTTGTTTTTTTACTGTGCAAAGTTCAAAGTCTCCTGGCTTACCGATAAAGATTTTTTTATGGTCTGTTTTAGTTAAGCCTTCCTCGTCCATTAAAAGCTCTTCGTATAGCTTTTCACCCGGGCGAAGTCCCGTCACCTGAATTTCAATTTCGGTGTGAGGTTCATATCCCGATAATTTAATTAAATTTTCAGCTAAATCATAAATCTTAACCGGTTTTCCCATATCGAGGACAAAGATTTCTCCTCCTTGGGCAAATCCACCCGCTTGGAGAACGAGTTGGGCAGCCTCAGGAATCGTCATAAAGTAACGGACAATCTCTTTATGCGTTAACGTAACCGGTCCACCTTTTGCAATCTGTTTTTTAAACAGTGGCACAACCGATCCATTTGAACCAAGCACATTTCCGAAACGGACAGCAACAAAATCCGTTTGACTCGTTGGGTTTAACGATTGAATAATCATCTCACATAATCGTTTCGTTGCCCCCATGACGTTCGTTGGATTTACCGCCTTATCGGTCGAAATCAGAACAAATCGTTTCACGCCATATTCACTTGCCAATTCCGCCGTATGAAGCGTTCCAACTACATTATTTTTAATTGCTTCCGCTGGACTATCTTCCATTAACGGCACATGCTTATGCGCAGCGGCATGGAAAACGACATCTGGACGATACGTCTCATAAATTTCTTTCAAACGGTCGCGTTCACGAACAGACGCAATCAACGTCACTAAATTTAAGTGCGGATATTGGCGACGTAATTCATTTTGTAAATCATATGCATTATTTTCGTAAATATCAACGATAATGAGTTGCGTTGGATGGAATTTAGCAATCTGACGACACAACTCCGATCCAATCGATCCTCCACCACCGGTTACCATCACGACCTGTTGTTCTAAATAATCACTAATTCCCTCATAATCCAGTTGAATTGAATCACGAGCTAATAACTCCTCTACTGATACATCACGAATCATCCCGACATTAAACTTTCCATCGATTAATTCAAATAAGCCTGGCATTGTCTTAACCGCTACATTTAACCGTTTCGCTTTTAATGTAATAGCCTTTAAATCCGACTTATTCATCTGTGAAATAGCGATAATTAATTCATCAATATCATACTTCATCAATACTTGTTCTAATTCATCGCCTGTTCCAAATACGGGAATCTTACCAATGCAAGTCCCACTTTTTTCAGGATTATCATCCACAAAACCAATAATTTTCTTTCCAAACTGCGGATTACGACGATACTCATTCGCGACAAGGCTTCCACCCATTCCGGCTCCATAAATTAACGTCCGTTGGATATCCCCCTCCTCAAACACTTGTTGTGTGATAATGTAATATCGAAGGCAACGCCACATAATTCGGGCCCCGTTACACGCAATCATCGCTAAAATTCCCGCTAAGATAGTGACAAGTAAAGGAATGCGAACGGGCAAAAGGAAAGAGGTCATTAAATTAATTCCTGTTCCCATAATAAAAGACAACGTTCCGAGGGTAAAATCCTCAAGTCCCGCCAATTTCCAGATGCTTTGATACTGTTTCATTATCCATTGACAGAGAATTAATGTAATAATCCCTAAAAGACTCATTCCTCTTATAACATTCATAATTTCAAAAATATAACTCACTTCTTGACCGGCCATGTAATATCGAAAAATAATCGCTAAAAAATAACAAATTGAAATCAACACAAAATCCATGACAACCAAAATTACACGTTTTAATCCCCGCTTCTTTATACCGGGAATCTTTGATATATACTCTCCCATATCTTACTCCTCCCAAGGATTCTTTTTATTCTGCACCTTGGCCTCTCCTGATAAAAGATATCTTATCCTCCCTCCAAATATCCATCCATTCAGCCATAAAGATACAAATCACCTCATTTTATAACATCCTATATTATATTATGTTTCGACTTTTTCGACAAGCATTCCCGAAAGACTTTAACCATTTTCATGATGGAAAAGGATAAGAAAAGACCCCTTTTTGTTCACTCACAAAAAAGGGATCTTTTCTTATCCTTTAAAAAGCACCCCGTTCAAAATCCTGATCCTCATAAATCGTTCCCTGAGCCTGGTAATCAAGATCATAAACTGTTAATGTTTGACTCCCAACGTAAAACATTCGCGTGTGATAGTCATTTCCGAACGGATAAACAATATTGGAGATATAACAGCGTTCACCATTAATATAGGCATCTTTAAAAAAGTCATCATCTGGCTCTTCGTCCACGGCCATCCCCTTATCCAAAGAAATTAATAGCTCAGTTACTTCTTCTCTCGAGTAAACTTTCGGCTCTTGTTGCTTTTTACGCTCTTCTTCCTGACGTTTCTCCTCAGCAAGTCGTTCTTCCTCGGCCACTCGTTGGGCCTCCTGTTCATCAAGCGCTTGCTGTGATTTTGCGACTAACTCCTCAGCCTTTGCTTTTTGTTCACTTGTCGCATAAGGATTAGCATTCACATGCTCACTCAATGAACCGATAACATGGGTAATCAACGTAGCCTTACATTCTTCATACTGTTGCTGGTTAAACATCTCTTCAGCCTCAGTTAAAACTTGGGCAACCTTATCTATTTCTGTTAAATGAGTTTCAATCTTTTCCTTTAGGACGTCCATATCCTCCTTAATTGTATAATCAGCATACCCTTTATCTAATTGGTCGATGACCTTTTTGGCTTCCGCAAATTTCTCCTCCGCTATTAACTGCGTCGCCTGAAGGTAAGTATCCACGATGGAATGTAACGTTTTTGCCTCTTCATGTGATGGATTCTCTTCAAGCACCAATTCTAATGAAAGCAAGGCCTTTTCATACGCTTTCTCCTCCATCGCAATTTTTGCTTTTTCCATCGATTTTTTCACCATCCCGTTCTCACATCCAACGATGATTAACAAGGCCATTAATAAAACAGATATAAACTGCTTTTTCTTCATTTTCTCTCCTCCTTAACCGTTATCTGAGGAAATTCCTCATACACAGACACTCCTCATTCAATCCGTCTAACTTATTATACCGTATACCTTCCGACAATAAGTGTCGGTCTTCTCGTTTTAATCCCTATTAAAAAAGGATGACCCCCACTTCATTCGTAGAGGACATCCTGCAATTAATCAAATTTATTGCTGCTTAACATTGACGGTTAATTTTGGGCTAAACGCATGACGAATCATCCATTCAATTCCAGACGATAAAACAAACGATAAATAAAAGACAACAACGGTTAACACAGGTAAATACCACACCGGATTAGGTTCTAAGTGCCAAACCTGTCGAACAATAAAGTCTACAATATCCAAAACTCCGGCATGGAATAAATAAATATAAAATGTGAGTCCCGCTAACCTTCCTAAGTTCAAATTTAGCACTGGCAGGTTAAGAAACGCCACATACATCAACAGTGCACTTGCCATCACCGTCACCGATAAAGAGGAAACAAAATAAAAAGGTTGCACGGCCTGCGTCATGACTCGATGATACGTGAGTGCCGTCATGGCCCCCAAGATTAAAATCGATCCCATTAAACACCAGCGCCACGATAAAAGTTTAGGAAGTTTCCATTCTTTTAAACAATACCCCATGATAAAGTATCCCAGATAGAAAATGAACTTAAATGGCTACAACACCTCTGTTTGATAATTGATCAGACCTATGATTAAAAAGAGAACTCCTATCCACGCAAATAGATGATTTCCAACCTTTTCACGTAAACGGATTAGAAACGGCGTCACCGCATAACAACCAATAATCATATACATATACCACATATGATAATACGGCCACCCCAAAACCCAACTCTTCACCGAAAAAATCCAGTCCACAGGTTCCCCCTTTAATTGTGCAAAACCAAGCGATAAAAGGGTGTACCCTAAACTAAACCAAAAGGTTGGAACAATAATACGCCAAAACGTCTTCTTATAATGCGCCTGAAAATCCTTATTTCTTTCATTAGCTAATAAAAACCCACCCGAAATCATCACAAATAACGGGACGGGCGTCCGTGGAAAGGCATGAAAAAGATTTCCGACAAAAAAATAATACGGTTCCCTCTGATTCGGATCCATTCCATACAACGTCCCCACATGCACCGCAATCACCATCACACACGCAACAATCCTCAACAAATCTAAACGACTATTTCTCACCACTCTATCTCCCTACTTTCCTACCTATTTTAACGAGACCTTTGTCCCTTCTGAAAAAACGTGGGCATCATCACCCACTGATAAATGCCACGGAATCGGCGCACGAAAAAATAACTCAAGACCGACGCCACACTAATTAGAAGGAACGTGATTAACCTTGGATTTTCAATCCCCAGTTGCTGATAAATGACGAGTAATAATCTTAAAAATGTAACATGAATTAAATAAATCCATAAACTACTCTCTCTAAAAATTGCGTCATACTTCATTAAAAGCGGACTAGGTTTCCTTTGATCCCAGCGTCCCACCTCAATAAAGAAAAGCGTCGAAAAAAGAAGCAAGGAAAGAGAAACAGTATAATCCGTCGCCAGCCCTAAAACACGGACTCCCAGTTGTTCAATCACCAACAAGATAAAAGCGACGAGGCACCATCCTCCAACTGGTGTGTCCTTCTTCAGAAGCTCATATTTTCTAATAAGCATCCCAATCGTTAAAAAAGGAATCGCCATGATAAAGCTATTAGCCAGTCCACCAAATAAACGTTCATACAGTGCTAAAACCGAAGCGATAACAGTCCCTTGGATAAGGCCCGCATACGTTTGTGTCAGAAGAAGCAAGAGAATACATCCCACATTAACCCCTATCAATACGCGCCAATCGAACATTCTTAAAATCACGACGATAACGATGATTCCAACAGCAACAGCCGATAAATACCATAGGTGAACATCAATGGCCGTAAACAAAAAGTTTCGCACCACATGAACGAGAGCAATCACAGGCGATTTTCCAACGAAATAAGTAGAGAAATTAATCATTAAATAAATCAATGACCACACTACATACAATTGAATCAACTTGAGGACATAGTCTCTAATTTTCGTCTTATTCATCCCATTAGCTACTTTCGGATAGAAGAAAAACCCGCTTGTTATTAAATAAAAAGGAACAGCTACTCGCCCCACAATATTGACCACGAAGAAGTCCAATCCCCAAGAGAGATTAAAAAAGGGATGGGTATGAATAGCAATCACTAAAAATGCCCCGATAAATTTCATTAAATTAAGTCGGGGATACTGATACGTCGAATTCATCCGAATCCCTCCTTAATTCTTCATCTTTAATTTTTGTTTTAAATAACAATCCGCCCATTGACTCAGCGGTACGTAAATCGCTTGAATCACATAAGAAGCCCCCAAACATAGGAGGACTAACCACATATAAATAAACAATGGATATTTAGGCATAAACACTAATTTTCTAAAATACACCATGTAAAAGAACATGTGCGTCAACCACAAGTTGGTCGAATGTTTCGCAATAAATAAGAAAAATTCATTCATCCCGGTTGGTTTATCGAGTAAATTAAACACACAAATAAAAACAATCCCTGTAAACGGGGCAACAAAAAGTGTTTGCACCATACCGTGCGCCACAATCATGAATCCAATCACCAGTAAACAAATGACGTTCTTAAACGGGAAACGATCCGCCACTTTGGCTAACTGGCTATACACTCGATTTTTAGCAAACACCGCTCCAACCATAAATGGGAAGAGTGACGTTCCTAAATAAGCCAGTTGGCTCACCGCCCAATCTAACACTTCTACATCAAAGAAAAGAAGTCCCTTAAACCGTTGAAGATAGGCTAAAACGTAAAGGATGACCGACGCCCCAATCACGACACCACTTGGAAGTTTTAATGTGAGACGGTTGAGGAATGGGCTTAGGAGGACTAAAAAGATATAGGTTGTTAGGAACCACCAAGCCCCGTTGTAATATTCTGTATCTAACCCTAGGAAGGCGAGGAGCACGACTTTCGGGTCTCCAAGCATGAAATCAACTTTATTAAAAATAAATCCAAGGATGATGACAAAGATGACAAAGATCACCCAATAATTAAGGTATAACTTTGCGAGACGAATGATGTTTCGCTTGTGATACCCCTCGTTATTTTTTTGATAGCCAATCATTAGGCCATAACCTGAACAGAAACAGTAAATAGCTACACAACAGTCCCCAAATAAGGCAAAATAATAAATGAGAGGGACACCTTTGATAAGAATCCAGGGCTGAAATAATCCCTCGTAGGCTTTATTACAAAACAAATGTAACAATAACATAAAGAGAATAGCGATGCCTTTCGTCATCGCTATTTGTTTTTTCGTTAATTCCAATTCATGCACCTACCCTTGCTTCGAATTTTTTGTATTTCGATAAATATAAACCAAAACTCCCATGGTTGTCAGGCAACTCACCCATACTGTTACTTGGGCAAGGCGTGTTCCTGCATAGGCAATCGTAAAGGTTCCTTCTGTTTGACCATTCAATTGAACACGAACCAATCCTTCCTCACTCTTCACGAGAGTAAGTGACGGATCATCAATTTGATATCCTTTATAATAAACCAGTGGTAAATCCAAATAAGCTGATGAAGAGGCCCCGTGATATTTCACCGATAAGGTTAACCCTTTTCTTGAAAATGTCACTTGGAGCTGGTCGTCGTTTGACGTAATGACCTCACCTCTTTCAGAAATTTCGGTTGGATTTGCACCCAGCGGTAAATATTCGCCTAACCCGATGCTATAGGTTGAAAGGTCCACAGGTTGGATTAAACCCGTCACACGTGTATGATACAAATAAGAGGCATACTGACCACCGACGTTTAATAGATAAGGAACCATTAATAACCCGACGATTAGACCATAAAATCTCACTCTCTGTTTCATTGAGGTCATCGTCCTCATAGCATAGATTCCCCCTAATATACTTAAAAAGACGGTAATCGTTAAAAAGAGTCGCCAACTAAATTGGATCATCGCCAATGGCGATAACACGCGAAGGACTAATTTCCATGGGAAGAATGGCGTCACTGCCCAAATACTTAATAAGGCGAATAAAAACAGTTGATCCGTTAACTGATTGATTTGAAAACGACCATTTCGTTTGTTGAATCTTAATAATAACACCATGACAAAGACGATTCCAATCCCCGCTATTCCGTCATGTTTTCCATATGGAAGGGCTAAAAACACTTCAATAAGCGAACGTGTCGATCCCGCCACGTCTGCTGTTACCGTTTCAGTCGTTAAAACAAATTGATCTGACATCATTTGTTCAAGCATCGGAAATAGGAAATAACTAACCATTCCAATCGTTACAACGGTTGCCAATATTAAATATCCAAACCGTGATTTCTCTTTCCAAAATTGCTTTACGCCGAAGCAGACAAAGAGAAACGTAAATCCAACCATTAAGGCGAAGCTAATGTTATGCGTTAAGAAACATCCCGCAAACCCGATACTTAGCCAATACCAACGCTTCGGATTTCTATAAATGACTTCATATAGTCCAACCACAATGAGAGGGATAAAAATAAACGCGCAAACTTCCGCTAATGCTCCACGAATGAAAATATCAATCACTCGATAGCTAGATAACGTGCAGAGCGTGACCGCAACTAAACTCGCATAACGCGAGTTAACTAATGTTTGAACACAAAAATAAACGGTCGCCATCGTTGCGACAGTCACCAAAACAAGAAAAAGTTTATAAGCTAAAACAACATTCATTCCCAAACAAACGAGTAGCGCTGGAATGTACAGGAGTAAATCCCCGTAGAAAAGTCCATTGGCATACCCGTAATTATTTAAATAGCCGAGATAAACTCGAGGAATTTCTCCTAATTTAAAAGACTCCGCCAGACTCGAAATTCTTGACAGTTGAAACGATAAGTCGTGGGCGTGAGGGATATCTGGAATGAGTAACACCCCTAAATTTAAAATTAAAAGTCCCCCTAATAGAAATAAAATCAAATGAGATTTAGAACAACGATTCATCCATTCCATCAAACGTTGCTCTAATCGTAAATACTGCTTTTTCATCTTCTCCTCCTACTCTCTTCATCATCTATCATGAACTATATTTTTTGAAGACAGGTATCTTACTCAAAATCATTCGTTTCACAAGATTATTCCAAATATACTGAAACGCATCTGTTTGATAAAAGATGATCGCATAAATCAAACTTGGGACGATGACCGTAACCATCCCCTTGAAGATAATCGATAGGAATAAAGATGGAAGCGTGATCCATTGGCAAATAACAGATGAAAGATATCCCGCTCCAATCATTAATCCAACCTTCATCAAATAATCTAAATAATAACGAAACACCGGTTGATGAAAATAATGGTGGAATAAAATACGCGGTTGATTCCAAAAAGAAACAAGTAAATAACTCACCGTTGTTCCTAAGAAAACACCTGCAAGCCCTAATTTTTGCACGAACACAATCGATAAAAATAAATTTAAAAGACCTTCAATTAAATACGCATACTTATCCTGAGCAAACAACCCGGCCTTACTTTTAAAAGTCTTTAACGTCTGGTGAACCCCCATTAAATAAAAGTTCAATAAAATAATCATAAACGTCACCTTATCAAGTAAGAACCCTTCTCCAAGCCATAAATCAATAAACGGCTCTAACACATTAAAAAGAGCAATCGTACACACCGAATAAACCCAAAAGGTAATCAGTTGCGTCATATTATAAATCGCATACGTCTTTTCCTTTGACTCCGTTGCAATTAAATTTCCAACACTATTTCCAATCCCATTAATAATCGGATTTAAAATATTACTCAACTGCGAAATAATCATGGCATAATTTGAATAAAACCCAACCGTAATGACATTAATAAACGCCGTGATAACTAAATTATCCGTCCCATTAATCGCATAATATCCAATGTTTTGAATAAACATCGCCTTCACATTCGTGATAATATTCGCTTTTACCTCAGGCTCAATTTCGCATTTTTCCTTCATCAAAAGATAAGGATACATCTTTTTCACAAGATAAACACTATAACTATTTTGAATAATATATAAAGCCAACTCAATCGCTAAGAATAAGACATAGTTCTTCGTCGCAAGCAAAATAATAATTTTAACAACCATGCTTAATACTTGAAAGTATAAATTATACTTCGCTAAAATATATCCCTTTTGATCAGCATTAATCAAAGCTGTTTTATCTGCAATTAAATAAGAAGCCAAACATTTAGCAACAAAAATCCAATACACGAGCCCTAAATACGGAATCTCCGTTTCAGACTTAATCAAAACATCTAAGAATGGAAACAATGCTAAACAAATAAGAAAGATGATAGCTGCCAAAAACAAATAAGCTTTTTTATACAGACGGATTAGCGCCGTCACTAATTTCTGATTATTTTCAGCCAACGGTTTATATAAATTGTAGACAATACTAATCCCAATACCGCCCTCTAATAAAACCATCGCTGTTAACACATTCGTTAAAACCCCATTCACTCCGAGATATTCTGTTCCAAGGCTATCAATAAAGATTCGCCTTGAAACAAATCCCAACAGGGTAATAATAATTTGGGTCGTAATCCCAATTGTTATATTTTTAATGGAGTGACTTGTTCTCATGATCGACCCGTTCCCTTCTCAATTAATTGATAAAAATACGCAATTTCTTCAACGTTACCTTTTTTCTCCTGGTTCAGGTAATCAACAATCGCGTGATAAAGGTCAGGTTCTTTCAATAAACGTTCAATGCCATCTGCAACGCCTACTCCATCCATCGTCGTTACCAATCCGTTCTTCTCATGCACCATTTGATTAAATACGGCATCAAACTTTGTCGTCACGACTGGCTTGTTTAACATCCTAGCTTCGGCAATGGCTAACCCGTATCCTTCAAATTTTGAAGTTTGAACATAAATATCACATTGTTTAATCATTGGATAAGGATTAGCAGTAATTCCAAGCAAAATAAATTCTTTTTCTAGCCCGTACTTTTGAATCGTTTGCTTGATTTCATCATACAGTCCCCCTTTTCCGAGGACATACCAAGTAAACAAAATCCCTCTTTCCTTAAGTAGGCGAGCAGCTTCTAAAGCAATATCATATCCTTTTTGATGATCCAAACGCCCGATCGTTAACAACTTTAAGTGTGGCACATCTAACTTAAATTCTGGTTCTAATTCAGACATCCGCTTAATCATCTGATAATCATTGATGTCATAAATAATTGTCATTCGATCTTTAAACATTGGAAAGCTTTCTAAGAAAATTTCTTCTGCTGATTCCGAGACAGCTACAATTCGCTCATACGCTTGATAGTATTTTTCTTGGAATAACCGGTCTTCTTCCCCTAGCGTATAAGAAACATTGACCCAAGCATATTTTTTCGCCGCTCGCGTCTTATCTGCCACATAAAAAGTTGGAATTCCTTGAGCGTAACTAATTGCGACATCATACACCTTCTCATTTTTCTCGATAACTGAACCGATGCTTTGCCAATATAAACGAGCCATTTGGGCATTGGTTAAGTGTCCTTTACGAATGAATAACGAGTATCTTAATCGGGCAACAATCATTTTAAATTGGGTAAGATTTCTACAGTTTAGAATCATCTGCTTCAGGCTTTGCTTAGAATAATTCGTATACGAAAGGGGCGGTAAAAAATTCACTTCCTTAGGAACTAATTCATCTAATGTCCATCCATAGGCGAACAACTGTAAATCTACTTCATACTGCTCATAATCAAGTTGAGACAATAACGTAATTAAGCTTTTTTCAGCTCCTGCACACGGCAAGGAATCAATCACAAATAATAATTTTTTCTTCATCGTTAATCGTTCCCCTGCCCTATAAATTTTGATAATGCCTCAAATTGACGGTTTGCATCGAATTTGGTTTGTTCGATATTTGCTTTATTATTAAAGGCACTCCTTAACGTCTGTTCATCATGCATTTGCTCTAGACCGTCCATCTCAATTAATAGGTGATCAAGTTTTAAGTCTTTAAGCATCTGAGTTGTTTTAGAGCTATAAATTACAGGCATAATCCCGACGTTTAATAATAAAGAAATAATATTGGCGTGGAAGCGAGCCGCTACACACATTTGGAAGGTTGACATGAGTAAAATAAGTGCCTCAATGTCTCCCGTATACTCATAGGTCTTGACGTGGGATTTAACTGAATTAGGAAGTCGTTCTAATAGTTTATGAAGAACTCCCGTATCTCCTTCATTGGCGCAAAAAGAGAGTAACCAGCATTCATATCCCTCTGTTGTGAGTTGTTCTATCGTTTGCATCGTCGATTGTAAGTAGGCCTCTTCGCGGTCGGCTAATCCTTCTTTATGGTGAACGTCGATGACTGAAAAGCCAACGCGTTTAAGCGGCGTTTTTACAGTATAGTTTTCAAGATCTAAACTAAAAATCACGTCAGGGGCTAGGCGAACGTTAGGCATGCCTTGGAAAATTTGATACGAGGCTTGATCGCGAAAACACACATCTGTGCATAACTCATAAAAGCGACGATAATCCTCTACAAACTTTTGCGTTTTAACTGGACCGAAGTTGGCCCCTATAATATAGACAGGTTTATTTAGTGCTTTAAACGCTTGAACCATTTTTAAACGGTCTGCGTACAAGGCTTCGTGAAAGGATTCTTCACGAAAGATAGATCCACCGATAAAGACTAACGCATCTTGCTCCTTAGCAATCGATTGATAGTCCGTCAACGTATCTTTAATTTTTAATCGCTGCATGACCTTGTGAACAGAGGTATACGTGCGACGTTTAACATTTGGGTATCTTTTTAAAAACTCCTCGTAATTTTCCCCGACATAGTTAACAGTAAACTGTGAATGGGGAAATCTTTTAGCTAATATATCGAGGAACAAATCATCCCCAAAATTAAATGAGAGATAAACATCTACAAATATCTTCTTCATACCCTACTCCTTTTCTTAATCCATAATTTGATACGACGCAATTGTAAAGTCACATAAAAACTAACTACAGCACGTCTTAATTGTCTATGTTTTAAATAATACCCGCCTCGATCTAAAAACCCCCTCATCGGTTCATAATTCGTAAAATATTGTCGTACATTCGCATCCATTAATAAAGCGTCTAATTGCGCACAACACTTTTTTAACCCCACTTTATTGACATTCGCCGACTCATTTGAAGCAATGGAAAGCGTCAACGAAATCATTCGGTTCGATAAAATAACGTCTATTTTTTCCTGAGTCCATCCTAACCTTCCTAACAAGTCGCGCATTTTTTCAATGACCACGTGGTTGTTTTCAAGATACGGAAGCGTCACCTTTGATGTAATACTCCCTTCATTTAATCGGTTGTATTCATAAAGACATTCCTCAATCGCGCCAAAGTGAGAGGCATATTGGGCATAATCCAAATTAAATAGTAAATCTTCACACATATAAACTTGCGGATTTAACTGCAACTGGTGCTCCATGATAATCGAACGTCGGTAAACTTTTCCCCAAAGCGTTCCCCCTACTCCTCTTAAAACACCTTCAACAAATTCATCGGTTGTGAGTGAATGGCTTGAGCGATAAAAATCATTTAAAGCGACGCGTCCATATGGACTGATTTCAATATAACCGCACGTCACTACATCATTTTTGATGGCGAGTTCCATCAATTTTTCAAGGTACTCGCTCGGAATATAATCATCCGCATCAATAAAGCAGACAAACTCACCCGTAGCTTTTGTTAATCCATAATTTCTCGCTGAAGAGGGTCCACTATTGACCTGATTATAATATTGAACGCGGGAATCACGAGCGCAAAACTCTTTTAAAATAGACTCACTTCCGTCGGTTGACCCATCATTAATTAAAATAAGTTCGAAGTCTGAATACGTTTGATTCAACACACCTTCAATACATTTTGCTAAATATTCTTTCGCATTATAGACTGGAATAATGATGCTCACTTGTACTTGATTCATTTCATCCTCCACCTATCTAAATAAAGCATATAATTTTTCTAATTCGTCCGCATTACCGTAATTCGTTTGCTCGCAACCTTTAACTAACGTTTCTCGCAATGGGACATCTAAATATAACTTTTCTATCCCTTGAGCAATTCCCTCAATTGATTTTTCAGTAATCCATCCATCAAATCCATCTTTCAACTGACTTTTTGCTGTTTCATAATTAGTGATTAAAACGGGTTTATGTAAAATTTGTGCCTCCGTTACAGTCACGGCTTTCCCCTCATATCGAGACGGTTGCACGTATAAATCACACGCCTTAATATACGGATAAGGATTCATTTGTTTGCCGAGTAAAATAAAGCTATCCTCTAATCCATTTTCTGCAATTAATTCCCTTAGCATCGGCTCGTCACCACCATATCCAACCACATACCACTTAATATTCGTATACCCTTTATCGTGAAGAATTCGAAGCGCCTTAATCGCATGATCGTATCCTTTTGGGTAACATAATCTTCCCACTGAAAGAAGGTTGAAGTTATTCTGGTAGAAGGGAAGAGACGCTTCCTCTAACGACATCGCTTGAATAAACGAAGGAGAAATAATATTTTCAATCATGATAATCTTATTTGATAACGTGGGGTATTGCTTTAAAAAAGATTTCGTCACGTGATTTGAAATGGAAATGATGTAATCATATTGCGACCAAACTTTTGTATCCATCTCTACGTCTGTTTCCATCGTCGAATAATCCGTATGAATCCACGCAATTTTTGTTTTAGCCTTTACCTTAGTTGCGACGAAATAGTGCGGCCACAAATAACTAATCGCCACATCATATTCCTTTTCAACCGGTTTAAGAAACGGAAGACACTTTTCCCAAATCAATTGCATTTGGTAAATACCTGATTCTTTAAATTGATGTTTACGACCATATCGTTTCGCGGCAAAATTAGCATAGAGTCGCGCAACAGCTAATGAAAAATATCGATTTAAAAGGACCTCTTTAATTCCCTGTCTAAACGTCTTATACTGCGGATTTTCTGGTAATAAATGCGGCTCCGATGGTAACAGTGTCATGAAATCCCCGGTATGGCTATAGATGAGTAAATCGACTTCATGATCTGTATAATTAAAATGGCTCAATAATCCGATAAGACTTCGCTCAACGCCTCCTATTTCCATATCAAATGATGTAATCAGTACTTTTTTCATTCGCTTTCCTCCTATAATACTTTCGCGAGAAGCGCTAATTTTCGCTGACGTTTCCTAAAAGACTCATATTGCGATAGCCCTAACTGTGCGAGTGTTTCAACATGTTGATGCTTAATCGCAGTTAAGTAGTCTGCTGAAAAATACTTATTCGCATCTGCATTCATCGTTGCCTCCACAATAGCAGGATGCTCACAGTAACGTTTAATCATCTCTGCCTTCTCCTGATCGGTCATTGGACTCGCCCAAAGGTTCTGTAACGATAATTTAAACGAATTAAGAAGCATGATACTAATCCCACCTAGATGCTTACTCAAACTATCCTGATAGTAGTGTTCAATCACTTCTTTTTGAATACAGTACCCCTCCGTTATATCGTGAAAATGATGGGGCATATATCGCGACGTATTTCCGCCTGCTCGGTAATAATAGAGGGGATCATCGATGATTTTAATTGAGTTTGCTTTTAAGAAGACTTCTAAATTCAAGTATAGATCGTCCCCTAAAAACTTAAGGCGTTGAACATATTGACCACTTTCCTTGAGAAGTTCACTTTTAAAGAGTTTCGCATATAGCGTAGCCGGAAACGGGTGTCCGTGAAAGAAGGCTTCGACAATTTGAGTACGGATCGCGTCACCCTTCACGGTTGTATTTTCTTTAAAATAGTGACTCTCATTTTTTCGTTTTAATAGCGCGCGATCACTAAGAACGCGATAGCAATTACAAACAACGATATCTGGATCGTCCGCTACCTGTCCCATTAATCGTTCTACCATACATGGATGCACCCAATCATCGGCATCGACAAACATGATATATTTCCCCGTCGCTTCATCTATTCCACGTTGGCGAGTAGCAATTGATCCTTCATTTTTTTTATTAATTAAAAGAATGCGAGAATCCTTCTGTAAGAATTGCTCGCAAATTTTTTGACTTCTATCCGTTGATCCATCATTGACAAGAATAATTTCTAACTCACGATAGGTTTGATGGATTAATGACTTTAAACACTTTTTTAATTTATCTTGGGCATTATAAATTGGAACGACGATACTAACTTTATCCATTGAATTATTTTCCCCCTAACTTCTGATCTTTAAGTTGTCTAAGCCTCGCTAGACGTTGCCCGCCAATGACTTTCACAACCCCTTTCTTAATTCCCGATTTAACACGGGTCGAAAGTGGAAGCCAGCTTTTGTGGAAGTGATGGATGGCATACGTCTTTGGCGTTGCCTTCGAATAGCAATTAATATAATCGTATGGAGAAAAATACTCTTGAGGATATAGCGTCATCACTCCCTCAATTTTTTGATACGCCCCATTTAATTGAATCCCTTTATTTTGAAGGATCTCTGTCACAACTGTGACATTCGTAAATTTCTTTACTTCGCCTTCCTTATTAATTAACTCGACTGTATCATAAAAGGCTAAAAACTCCTGGATTAATGAATTAAATGGCTTGGCTCCAATTAAACTCGTTGCAATAAAGTTTTTCTCCTCAAATCCCCAAAAAGAGTCCTCATTTAGAAATGGATTTAAACTTTGATAAATCTCCGTATCCGTATCTAAATAAATTCCGCCCTGATGATAAAGCGCATAAACCCGTACATAGTCACTAACAAAGGCATAATTCCCTATCTCATAAGCGGCTTTTGTAAAAGGATGCGCCTCTATATCAAAGTTTTCTTCATTCCATTCGATAATTTCATAATCTGTTAGATGGGTTTTCCAACTATTAATACACTTTTGAACAATCGCCGGTTTTTCTGCTCCACCAAACCAACAATAATGAATCACCTTAGGAATCGATGCCACACTCTCTTTCATCTCATAATCACCTCTTTATTCTTAAAATAAGTTTAAATAATTGGATTCGTAAACTAATCCTGTCTGCTCAACTAACATAAAAATTAAGTAGCAGACTAATAATAAATAATAAAGTACTCTTCGCTCTTTTTCTCTTGGTAAGACCGACACGATGAGGGGAAGAAGCACAAAATTATACGGTTGAAAATAATAAGAAAAACGGGCAAAGATCCAATTCTTTAATGATACCGTCATGACTAACGCATTAAATAAAGACATATTGACAAAAATATCACTCTCGCTCCATTTCTCCTTAATTTCGCGACGAAGCATAAACGCAAGTCCGACGGGTACATAGTTAATCACGGTACGAATTAAGCTCGATCCCCCCCAGTTATTTTCCATAAAATACTCTTCGTAATATCCATACTGTGTATTTTGAAGGACATCAAATACAAAAGGTAGCATCATATCAAAGGCGATAACAAAGCCAAACACCGCTAATGAGATGAGCATTAACCGTTTTGACCACGGTTTTAATCGCGCTAAAAAATAAACAGGAATCATGACTAACGCTGATTGATGGAATGTTGAAACCACTAAAACCACAATTAAATATAAGAGGAATTTCCCCTTTGTAATAAGATGCGTAAAGGAAAATAAAATCGCAGCTGATAGGGCCTGGCGGATTCCATTCATTGTCGTTAGAAAGTATCCACTTGTAACATAAAGATACACTTGAAGCTCATAATAACTATACTTTCGATAGCGTGCCAAAGTCACTAGATTACAGACCGCAATAATAATTGCTGTAAATAAAATCAAGAGTTGCGGATCTGGGGACAGGTAAGTTAAAAATAAACTCATCGTATTAAAGCCAACATCCTGACTAAATTCCATGGACTGATTATTAGCTAAAACGGTGTAACTTTGCATGTAAGTTTCAGTATCTCCAATATTACTTCTAAAACCTGAGATTAAACAAAAAGCCACAATAACGATTCCGATCGTTGTTAAAGCCAAGCCCTTATTTTTATTTTCGACTTGACGGGCCATAAAAAGAAGAAGATATGAAATCAATACTAATATTAAACAAACGACCATTTCCTATCCCCTCCCCTATTTTGCCCTTTTAATGACGTATAAATAAAGTAAACATCCAAATGGGAAGGCTAATAGTGTTAATCCTTTTAAAGGCGATTTTCTTAAAAATGTTTTATCTTTCGCAATTAAACTACTCGACACATAATGAACGCATGCTTTAAATTTAAATCCGAGGGAAGCACGCGGGTTTTTCATATCTTCCATTCGGATAAACGCAAATCCTCGTGGGTTTTTCACATATTGTTTAAACATGTTTAACGACGATCCATCTTCCATATATTCAACCACACAGACAATTTCATTTAATGTCACTAGTTCATATTCCTCGTCGAGTTTGGCATATTTATACCCAAGTCCTACGTATTTTTCTCCCTCAAAAATCGGATACGGGTTCTTTTTCATTAAATCTGTACGATAAATGAGTTTTTTATCGCCACGTAATTGGTATTTATGATAAAGGTCCCAGTAAGTTGATTGTTTAACATTATCAGGAAATCTATCTCCTAAAACTTCTATGTCGCTATATCCATCAAGTGCTGCAATTCCAGCAAGTTTTGGATTTTTATTTTTTTGCCAACACTCAATGATTTTTTCAATCGCCCAATCTGTTAAGTAGTCATCTGAATCGATACAAACGTTTAATTCAGTCTCCATCAATTCGTAAGCCGTGTTATGGGCCCCGTGCATTCCTTGGTTTTGTTGGTAGTGGTATTGAATTGGAATTTCATTTTGTTCAATCCACGTGCTCACTAGTTCTTTCGTATGATCGGTTGAGCCATCATCGATAATTAACCAAACGAAATCTTTTGATGTTTGACGCTTTAAACTTTCGTAGCATTTGTGTAGCGTATAGGCACGATTGTACGCGGGTGTGAATACTGTTAAAGTTGCCATTTTATTTTCCCCTTTTTATCCTTTATAAAATTCTAAATAAAATTTGAGTAGTTCCGCTGAACTTTGATTACTGCTGTACCCCTTTTGAGTTAGGATATCAGTATAATCTTTTTTATCATAATTAAGGGATAGAATTTTTTCTGCCCATTGGCTTGCGCCCTCATTTAAATCGATGAATTCAACCTCGCCACATAGGTTTGCTTCTGAGGTCACCCCTGTCGATGTCACACATTTTAAACCTGAGGCTTGTGCTTCTACTAAGACAACAGGAAGTCCTTCAAATAAAGAGGGAAATAGAAAGAGGTCCATCGCCTGCATGAGGGATTTGATATCCTTTCGTAATCCAAGGAAACGAACTTTGTTCTCAAGCCCCATTTCTTTTACCTTCTCTTTTATCTTATCCTCTAGGTATCCCTCTCCAACTAATAAAAGTACTGCTTTATCACATCGTTTTTGAATTTCATTAAATACCTCAATTAAAAAGTCATGATTCTTCTGAGGGTTAAATCTTCCCACGTGACCAATTACAAATTCATCCGTCAAATTCAGATTGCGTCGTGTTTCCTCGCGAATTAACGGGTTCATTTTAAAATCGTCTAAATCTACGGCGTTCGGTAAAACTTTAATTTGGGATTTCTCTACCATTCCGCCAAATAACCATTGACCCGCCTGATCAGAACACGCATAGTAATAATTCGCATTGGGTTTGAGATATCTTCTGCCATACCATCTAAACGGATACTTATAATCTAACTTTAAGTCAGCTAAATGGCTATGTGCAATTCGACAGGGCACTCCGTATTTTTTAGCTGCTCGTAACGCAAATCCACTATTTTCATTAATATGGGCATGAACGACACGATACTCTTGATGTTTGGAAAAGAAATCATCAAGTTCTTTAAAATATTTTTTATAATGACCCGGACGAATACTACTTAATCGATATATTTTACCGCCTAATTCTTCAATTTCGTCATCGTAATCTCCGCGCTCCTGACGATGAACTAAGAAATCAAATTGATAGAGACCTTTGTCTAATTTACGATAATAGTTCATAAGCATTGTTTCAAGTCCACCGCGGTTCATTGCAGTCACCACTTGTAATATTCTGATTGGTTCCATCCCTATTCTCCTTATCTTCTTAAAACTCTACTTGCACGCTTGTTCGCTTATTATAATAAACTGTGTTGGCTTCGACATGACCTTTGACAATACTTCCAGCCGCGATAACTGCGTTGTCCCCAATCGTCGTTCCGCGTAAAATCACCGTATTCGCACCAATCCAAACGTTTTTTCCAATTCTCACTGGCGTTTTAATTAAGTGTTGATCACCTTCATGCTTATAATTATGATCATGGTCATTAATACACACATTCGGTGCAATTTTTGTATACTCACCGATATAAACTTCTTCCACGCAATTTATATTACAGTTATCATTAATAAAAACATATTCGCCAAGCGTTAGCTTCCCAGAAAAATCTACCCGAAAGCGACAGTTTCTTCTGATGTATACAAATTTACCGATGTTGACCTGAGCCCTTTTATTAAAAATTTCAAATCGGCTCTTTGATTCCATCGTAAATAGCTGGGCATTCATATTTTTTAAGTAAACCCATTTGCACCATCTTGCACGCATCATTCCTTTTAATTGGGCTATATTCATTAGCAAGGAGAAATATAGTCCTCGGTCAGATGCCTGCTTTTTAATCGTTGTTATTACCTTTTTTATCATCTTCTTCACCCTATAGTCGTTTTCTTAAAAAATCGATTCCTAAAATAATTAGGAAAGACGGTAACACCAATTTTCTTTTATTACATAAATAAAACATTCGCCAATGAGGAGGAAAGGCTTCTGGCAAAAACTCTTCATACGCGGCGGCTATTTCTTCATCGTGAAGAATTTCCTTCCAACGGGAAACCTTTTTGCTAAATCTTGCTTTATCCCCATCAAAACTTTCATTTAATCCCAGTCCTAATAAGGATAAACATTTTCTATTTCGCAACGCCTCCACATACGCCTCATCTTTATTATTTAATTTGATATGATGCTCCATTTTTGAAAATAGTGTTTTCCACTGTGTCATTAAATGTGGATTATGTCTCGATGTAATTGAATTCGCGTTTTCTTTCCAATAATGGTAAAGTGGTTGATTAATAAACACGACTTTCTTAAAGTATTCAAATGCTTGAATATTGAATAAACCATCCTCGTTTGAACCAATCACATTTAAATCGGTAAACTGAAGATTCTGTTGTTGAATAATCTCCGCCTTATATAGCTTTGCCCAAACGGTTCCAAGAGCATCTAGTGTCTCTGGACTTCCTAGTTCACTATTAATCGGACCAAAAAGACGTCTTTGTAAGTGCCCCACTTCTTCCTCTTCATATACGACGCGATCAGGTAAATTAAATACTTTCTCTTTGGAACGATTAGAAAATTCTCGCACATAACCACACATTACTAAATCGCTATTTGAATCAATTGCTTCCTCAATTAAAACCTCTACTGTGTTGGGAGAAAGCCAGTCATCGCTATCTACAAACATGACATAATGTCCTGTTATCTTTTTGAGGGCCTGATTGCGTGAATCTGAAACTCCTGTATTCCTTTTATCAATTAATTGAATCCGATTATCTTGGCGTTTGTATTCTCTTATGATTTCTAAACTTCGATCCATTGACCCATCATTGACGCAAATAATTTCAATCAAAGGATACGTCTGGTTTAACAGACTTTCAAGGCAACGGCTTAAATACCCCTCCGCATTATAGACAGGAACAATCAAACTCACTAACCTACTCATCTATGGCCCCCCCCCACAATACTTCCATCTGTTTTAAAACGGTATCCATACTAAACTCCTTTATCGCCTCATAAGAGGCCGCCCCCATAGTCTCAATTAACTGGGAATTGCGAACAAAATTTTCAATATAATTCGCGGTTTGTAACTCATCATTAATAGGAACTAGATAACCTGTTTTTTCATGGATAATCAAATCTCGATTTCCACGGATATTCGTTCCAATCACAGGCTTCTTACAACACATCAATTCCATGACGCTGCGGGGCAACCCCTCGCGATAAGAAAGTAAGACCCCAATATCTGAAACCGCAATAACCTCTTTCACGTTTTGGGTAAACCCGAGTAAGCGAATATTCGATTCCAAGCCTTTTTCCTTAATTACTTCACGAACTTGATCAAATAGAACACCTTCTCCAGCACATAGAACCTTGACCGAAATATTGCGTTGCTTTAGTAAATGAACAGCCTCAATGATTTGACGGTGATTTTTATTTTCATTTACTTCTGCAATCATCGCAATTACGAAATCCTCTGGTTTAAGATCGTATTTTGCTCTTAATGCATTTCTGTCTAAATCCTCCACACCGTATGTTTCAAAATCAATTCCTACCCCATTTACCTTAAATACCTTCTTAATAGGAAATCGTAATGCACGTTCGTAGTCTTCCCCGTTAATTGTAATTAACATATCCGTAAGGGGGGCCATTAGACGTTCAATCGGATAATACAATAGCCACCCTAGTTTGCTTCCTCCCTTATGGAAGTGAAAACCATGCGCCGTATAAATTGACGTTAAATTTTTAAATTTCAATTTTAACAAACGCCCATATAGCCCCGCAATTGGAGTATGAACATGGATATAGTCGTAATTCTCCTCAGCCTGAATCTTTTGTAACTTTTGAAAAGCCTGGTAATTATTTAAACCTAATGGATTCCGGCTAAAGGGAACATTATACACCTTGACGCCACTTTCAATTAACGTGGGATCTATTTCTTTATCAACAAAACACGCGCAATCAACCTTAATTCCTTGATTCATTAAAAACTGAATATGTGGAACTAAAAAAGCATTGATTGTTCGACTTAGCGTTGTAATATAAAGTACCTTTTGCATTGTCTCTCCCCTTTTTATTTAAAAGTAAAAAAGTAGGTATTATTAAAAGTAAAACTCTTAAAGCAACCTACTCTTAGTCATATGATTATTAAAAAGTTTATTTATTACTCATCATTGGTCGCTGATTATCAAAACCTTAAATGCTTAAGAAAATATAGGTTGTGTGTTACTTCCCAAATCTTTTCTTTTTAGTAGGTTCCTCTTCAGCATAAGCATAATATTGATATCCGTTAGTATTTGGCACCATGGTCATGACAGCACCTAATAAATTTGCATTAACATTAACTAAACTTTCCTTAGCTCTTAATACTGCCTCTGTCTGAGATTTACCGGAAGCAACAACTAGTATAACACCATCAAGTTTAGCCGATATTAAAGCGGCATCCGTTACTAAGCCTACAGGTGGCGTATCTAGAATTACTAGGTCAAATTCACCTTTTACTACTTCTAAAAAATGATCCATTGCCTTCGAGCGAATCAGCTCAACCGGGTTTGGCGGAATCGGGCCTGATGGTAATAAATACATCCCCTCTTTTACTAATTTAATCGATTCAGAAAGGGAGGCCTTACCTGTTAACACACTCGTTAACCCTGCCAAATTAGAAACATTAAAAATCTTATTTAATCGAGGTTTTCTTAAATCACAATCCACTAATAATACCCTTTTTCCTGTATCAGCATAGGTAACAGCTAAATTAGAGGCCGTAGTACTTTTTCCCTCTGAGGGTGCCGAACTCGTCACAGCAATGGTTTTAATTTGATGGTCAACAGAGGAATATTCAATATTAGTTAAGAGCGATCGATAGGCTTCTGTCGTCGGTGATTTAGGATTAATTAATGAAATAATTTCACTATTTTTAATTGTTGTCTTCATATCTATCCCCTATTTCCTTTCATATACGCTTTTAATTCAGGTTCCACATCTGGAATAGCCCCTAAGAGTGGAATTTCAATTTCTCTTTCAATATCCTTCGGAAGTTTAAGCGTCGTATCCAACACTTCTCGTACTAGTATAATCCCTACGACAACAACAAGTCCGACTATCGCACCAATCATAACGACCTTTAATAGCCCCATTCCTGTCATATCTTGGGGCATCATTGCCGGATCGAGGACTTGTAAATTAATATCACTCATCATACTCTGAATCATCTTTGTAAATTCCTTCGCTGTTGTATTAGCGATAAGGGCTGCTAACGTTGCGTCTGAGTGATTAACATTAATTCGAATAACCGAACCACCATTATTAGAAACCGTTATCTCTCCTAAATCTTCGATTGATAACTCTTCTTTAACTTCATTTTGTAAAGTTTGGCTATCAATAACTTCGGAAAATGTCATTAAAACGTTATTACTTACGTTATAATCACTACTTGTTGTTCCATTTTTGATTTCACCTTCTTCCAATTCAATCGTATTCGACGTCACTAGAAGGCTTGTTTGCGCAGTAAACATAGGTTTATACGTCATATAACGTACACAACCAAATGCTATTGCCATTCCTATAATAGACATTAAAATCCAGAGACGATATTTTTTTAGCAATTCAATATACTCCTGAACTGCTAATTCTTTACCAGTTTGCGACATTTTCTCTCTCCTCCCACTTTTTCTTCACAATATCTCTCATTTTACACTATATACATACAAAACTCAATGTCCTTAAATTAAATTTCGACAATTAAAGTTGTCAATAATCCACTATAAAAGGCGATATACCCTAACTCGGCATATCGCCTATATCGACTATCATTCCAGATTAAAAGAGGTTACTTCATTTTTAAGGTAAGAACGCTAATTTCCGGTGCATTAAACCATCTTTTTTGCATCCATTTAAATTTAGCACTTGCCCCAAGGCCTCCGGTAATGTGTTGGGCATAGTTTTCGAACGTTTGCACGCCTATAATTTGAGTCTGATCTTTAACCCATTCAATTCCATCTGCAGTTGGAACAATTAAGGCCCCGTATCCAGGAATACGTACTTGTCCTCCGTGATAATGTCCGAATAAGAGAAGTTTATACCCTAAATCATTTGAAAATGGAACATGACCTAACCCAATGACCACGTCGCCTCGATACTCCTCAGGAACTGGTTGATAAAAATCATACTTTTGAAACACTAGGCGTTGGCCCTGTCGTTCAACAATATAAGGGGTATCCATCACCTCAAGCCCATATTCTCGAATCGCCTTAAAATCGTTGTCATCATCAATGTTTCCTTGGGAAAAAAGAATCGGACGCTCATCGCGTATCCCATCAATTAACTCAAAAAAAGGTTGCAAGGTTGGATTATGACGATCAACCATATCCCCAGTTATTGCTACTAAATCATAATCTAATCCTTTTATGACATTGACTAATTGCTCTTGCTGCTTACCAAACCGCTCACCGTGTAAATCCGCAAAATGAAGAATCTTATACCCATCGAACGCTTCAGGTAACCCTTCTATTTCAATCGTTTCATTCTTCACGATAACCCTCGAGTTGAGCCACTCATTATATCCATAAATCAAAACAGCCAACACTATAAAAATCGAAACACCTAATCTTTTTTTATGTAAAACCTTCAACTTTCTCCCTACTCTCCCCGATTATTTAGAATATCCTTTGATGAAGCGATACACCTTATTATAAATTTTATTGATTGACTTATAGTAATACCCATCGACCACTACTAAATACCCCTGGTCATCACGTTGAATATCTAGATGATGCATCCCATCCTGATTCCATGTGTGAGGAGTTTCTGAGGCACCAAATACGTCTCTTAATTGCACTTCTGAATAGGAAGTTGTCGTTAACTGAGTGATTTCAAATGCGATGAGTCGTCTTCCATAATTCTTACTGCCATCTTGCGCAAATCGAATTAATCTTCCATTCTCTTGATACACGCGTCCTCCTGGTCGAGAAATCATCGGATTATTTGTGATAATCGGATTTAGATGATGCTCTTGCCACTCTCCTAATAAATCCTCGGCATAAAAAAGATACATGCTATTAGGCTGTGGCGATACCCCCATCGCCATCATCCACCATTTATCCTCATAATAAAACAAACTCGCATCATAGAACTGACCCTTTTTTAGTTCCTTCACAAACGTCCACTCAGTTGGAAAATGAGTTGCCTCATACAATTTAATATTTCCATCTGCTCCCCCTTCTGGGACCATATAAATCTTATCCTTTACTTTAAAAATATACGGATATGATAAATGATAGTCTGTTTGTAAAACAACTTGCCCATACTTCCACGTCACGCCATCCTCACTATACGAGTAAGCGATAACGCCCTTTCGACTCTCCTCAGGTAGGACTTCGTAAAACACATACCATCCCCCTTCGTGTTGAATAAGAAAGGGATCGGCCACAAAAATAGCGTTGCAATCCTTCACATCTTGCGCCGTGATTGTCGGTTTCATCTGATTGACGTCAAATTGGTCTCCATCAATATATTTATTAATACTAATACTCCACATGTCCTGTTTAAAAAATAACTTTTCTAACACGCTCTCTCCTCTTTTCGTCTCCTGGTATAATGAAAAAGTTAAACTATTCTACATCTACACTCGTTCCCGAGTATTCATCTATGAAATAAAGGGGTCTTGCTTTAGCTTCAATAAAAATTCGCCCAAGGTATTCTCCAATAACCCCTAAGCAAAGAAGCTGAACGCCTCCTAAAAATAATACAACACACATTAAACTCGCATATCCTGGAACATCAATCCCATAGATGACGGTTTTAATAAAGATAAATGTAGCGTAGACCATCGCACATAGGGAAGTGATAATCCCAATATAGGTCGAAATCCTTAATGGGGCCAAAGTAAATGACGTAATTCCTTCAACGGCCAACTCCATTAATTTAAAGTAATTCCACTTAGTGCTTCCGGCTACTCGTGGATCACGATCAAATTCGATGGCAATTTTCTTAAATCCAATTAAACTAAACATTCCCTTTGTATAGCGTTGTTTTTCAGGGAATGATTTTAGCGCCTCGATAGCCCGACGACTCAATAACCTAAAGTCCCCGGTATCTTGTTGAATAGGCACCCTTGAAACAGTATGAAGCACTCGGTAAAAGGTCTTCGAAGTCATCTTTTTCAACCATGTCTCACCTTCACGACTTTTTCTCTTCGCGTAAACGTCATCATACCCTTCTTCATAATATTTAAGCATTTCTAAAATTAACTCTGGTGGATCTTGTAAGTCAGCATCAATAATAACGACGGCATCCCCGTTAACGTAATCAAAGGCAGCTCCCATTGCTACTTCTTTTCCAAAATTTCTTGAAAGTGATAAATAGCAAACACGGGCGTCTATCTCTCTTAACTCTTTAACCATCGTTAAGGAGTTGTCCGAACTGCCATCATTCACAAATAAAAATTCTAATGTATAGTTCTCTATTTTGTCCCCTAACCGAACTAAGCGATCATATAAATAAGGAAGGGACTCTTCCTCGTTATACATTGGTATTATAATCGATAAAACTTCTTTACTCACATCATCATCCTCCCATAACAACTAAACTTAGATTAATAAAATTTTCTAACTTATCAAAAGATTCTCTTAACCCTTATTATCTATCTAAAAAATTATAACCCCTGAACTGACATAAAACAACATTATGATTACATTTATTTAGATTAGGCTGAAATAATTTTTTGTTTTTTGTATGATTATGATTCTTTTTGTAACCCGTTCTTCATAAAATGTAGTACCTGTATGAAGAAGGTGATTTTATGCATGAATATAGGGTATATTTTATTCCAAAAAAAGTTTTTGCTGAAATTAAAAAGGAATTTCAACGAAAGAACCCGTATAGAAAATTACTTGCTATTCCAAAAAATTTATCCAATAGTTCCCCTATCAGAAAGAAAGCACTAAGATTACAAGACACACTTTGGGAGGATGTTCTGGTTAAAACAGCTAATGTATTACAAACGGATCACTATACACATATCGAAGCATCCCATGAAAGCACAGTAAAAAAATATATTCTTAACGTCTATACACCGACTGGAAAATTGCGAGAGGAAATTGTAGAATTAATTATCATCTTATCTCACATACGAATTAAACGTCATATCAGAGGTCTCCAGCAGCCGCTAAGCGTATTTTTGCGAGCTGTTAATTCACAAATTAGTCATTCATCAGAAAGAAAGCAATTAAACAGAACATCAAACGTCTACCTTATTGATGAATTTGGAACTCCCTATACCGATATTAACGGATATATTTACGGAATTCATCCAAACTTCTTCCTTCAACTAAAGCTCGAATTTACTAAAAAGAATTTCTTCAGAAAAAGTATTGCCATTCCCCAAAAACATGCCTTATCTACTGAATTTAAAAATCAACTGCTAGAGTTACAAAATCATTTATGGGAAGACGCAAAACTTCAAGCTTATCATCATTTCAAAATATTGGATAACCATTTTATTGAACAAACTTATACTAAGCAAATAGAGCATTATATTCTAAACCTTTATGTCCCTACCCCTACTCTTTTACGCCAGATAACCTTAGCAATTGAACAGTTAATTCTAAAAAAATTAGAATACTTCGATTGGGTGTGTTCAAAAAATAAAGAGTTAATTATTGGTGACCTTAATAAGAAAATTAAATACTCGCTAGAAAGCCAATATTTAACTAAGAACTGCCCACTTTATCTCACTGACAATGAGGGAAATCTTTACGCCACCATCCACCTTACCCCTTAATTTAAACCTACCGAAATCGGAAGTTATTTAAATTAAATTTCCCTTTCAATACTTTACACATTGAATCTAGCAAATACTTGAAAGACATTCGTGTTAATAGTGAAACTCACTTTCCATACTTTCTAACATTAAATTAAATGGAATTAAATTGATCAGCCCTATTCATTGAAAACAACTCTCCATCACCTGAATCAGCCATCTCCACCGAAACGTATTTCTTACTTTAAAGATGAAAAAAACGCATCAACCACACGGTAACGTGATTGATGCGTTTTTTTTGATTAACGAATTTCTAATTTAACTGGTTTTCCTTTTCCAGCGTTTGAAATAGTGTATGTTTTATTTCCAACTTTATATGTTTTTGAACCTAAGTCAAAGTTACTCATTACTTGACTCGTTTTTGAAATTCCCGAAACATTCACCTCGATATCGAAGGTATACGTTCCAGTTGGTAACGAATAGATATCCACTGTTTGTTCATAACGTGCATAATCGTATGGTTTGTTATACTCTTTCGAGAACCATGGATGATAGTAGTTTGAAAGAACTTGACGCTTCACTTCTTGATGGCTCGCATTCTTAATGATCAATGTTTTCTTGACATCGGCATCATTATTCATGTTTAAGTTTTCAATAAATGACCACCCATATAAATAAAGTCCGTTTTGATTAAAGTCTGCACGATCCACATGGTTTTCATGTTTCCCGGCTTTCACATTTGACACTTCTAATTTTAATGCTGTTCCTTTTCCGCCGTTTGAAATTTTATACAGGCGGTTCCCAGCTTGGTACGTTTGTGAACTTAACGCAAAGTTACTTGTCACCTTTGATGTTTTCGAAATACCTGAAACATTCACGTCAATGTCAAACGTATACGTTCCGACGGGTAACGAATAGACATCAACTGTTTGTTCATAACGCGCGTAATCGTAGGGTTTGTTATACTCTTTCGAGAACCATGGATGATAGTAGTTTGAAAGAACTTGACGCTTTACCTCTTGATTACTTGCATTCTTAATAATCAACGTTTTCTTCACATCGCTATCATTATTCATGTCTAAATTTTCAATAAATGACCAACCGTATAAATAAAGTCCGTTTTGATTAAACTCCGCACGATCCACATGGTTTTCATGTTTCCCAGCATTAATCGTTGAAACTTCTAATTTTAACGCCGTTCCTTTTCCACCATTTGAAATTTTATAAATGCGGTTTCCAGCTTGGTACGTTTGTGGACTTAGCGCATAATTACTCTTTAATGCGTTCGTTTTCACCCCACCTGGCACGCTAACTTCAATATCAAAGGTATACGTTCCAGTTGGTAAGTGATAAACATTAACCGTTTGTTCATAACGACCATAATTATAGGATTGTTTGTATCCTTCTGAAAGGTCGGTTGAATAGAAGTTTTTGAGCGATTGACGTTCAACTACATTATTTTTTGAATCTTTAATGATCAATGTCTTTTTGACCTGGGCGTCTTGGTTCATATCGGCATTTTCAATAAATGACCACCCATATAAGTAGAGCCCATTTTGATTAAGCGCCACACGATCGACGTGGTTTTGTTGATTTCCAAGTGGAGCATTTGTCACCTCTAGTTTAAGAGCTGTTCCTTTCCCAGAATTAAACACACGGTAACGTTTCGAACCAACTTCGATGTATCCTGTATCAATAGCATCGTTGCTTTTCATCTCGCTCATTTTTTGATAATCGTTCGCTTTAAAATCTATTTTTAATGAATAGGTTCCATTTGTTAACGAATTGATGTTTAAAGTTTGCTTATATCGGGCATACTGATAAGGACCTTTATATGCTGCTGCGAAGTCAGCATTATAAATATTTTGAGCCGTTTGACGAACGACTTCCAATCCACGTTCATCCACTAATAGAAGCTCTTTTTTCACGTAGCTATCTTGGCTAATATCTACGCCTTCAGTAAAGGCCCAACCGTATAAGTAAAGTCCTGAATTCCCGATAGAGACTTGATCAATATGATTCAAGAAGTTCCCATAAGTGACTGTCGTTGATCCATCCGGACTCTTATAGTTCGTATGATTCACCGAATTAATTTCATTTTTTGAAATATACCCTGTCGATGTTTTAAAATCGTACGTTCCACTATAAACAGGACTTCCATTAACAATCGGAGTATCAGTTTGAATACGATAGTATCCATTCTTTTCTCCTGTAATCAAAACGGGATAGTTTCCAAAGCTTAAATTATTTTTACTGTTTTTTGTCTTATAGTACGTCTTCGCACTTGAAGTAGCATCACTTTTTACATCGACGACTTTATTTGATGATTTAACGCCAAGTGAATAATAGTTGTAGTCTTTTGACCCATTCGCTTGATCGAAACGGTAATACCATCCAGCAATTTTTTCACCCCAGAATGGATCAGAGGCATACCGCACGTTCATTCCGCTTCCTTTGTTTCCAACATGGGATCCAGCGTAACGCCAATCAGAAAGAGGATCGGTATATCCCCAAGAAAGGTAGCGATCGGCATGATAATTAATTCCCGCTTCAACGCTTGGGAAACTCGTTCCATTTCCATAAGGGTTATTATCCGTCGCATTCATTCCAAATAGGTTGTTTTTATTCATACTAAGGCTACTTTTACCCCAACCACTTTCATGAATTCCCATCGCGTATTGAAGGGCGCCATTAATTCCGAAACGATCGCCGACGGCATTAAAGTATTTTCCGGTTCCAATTAATTTTCCACCTGAACCCCCATTGTTTGAGGTATACGTATCAAATGCATTCGTTTGGTGGTTTGTTTTCGAACGGACCGGTAAGTATTGATAATAGTTATAGAATGGATTGCCTTGATTAACCGCACCTGTTCCATTCACCTTAATTTGACGCCAATCTTTATAGAAATATACCCCATCATAACTATAATACTTCACATTGGCGGACATAAAGCTTGGTGCTTTCCCTACCGTCACCTTTGAATAGCTTCCCGTCTTCGTCACATCATTCGTTAAGTAATGATAAAGCGTTCCGTTTTCATTTGCATAATAAGAGGGCGATTGAACAGAATCTGACGCGTAAGGCTCAATTCCTGATTCGTTCAACTCATCCGCTTTATTTAAATAATCCGTATGATAGTTTAATTCTGGAGCTTCTTGGTATGCTCCTTCATCGGCTAAAGTTCTAGCCCCTGAATCAGGAACATAGTAAGCGACTGTCTGAATTTCATACTTCACTTTTGTCCCATCATTATTTAAATCCAACTCAAAATAATGGGATTGTGATTTACGCACTTTTCCTTCATAGCCTGATAAATAAACATAATAATAATTAGCGTCTTCTCCTAAATAAAGGGCATCGTCGACATAACATGAGTTGACATACGTCTCATGTTGAGAAGTTCCGTTTAAAGGATATAAATTGTGGTTTGGGCGACATTGAAGATTTTTCATAATTTCCGCTGTCGATTTTCCCTCTTGGTCTTGTCCCGAAGGAACGACCTGCCATAGTTGGACAAGCCCTGAGCCTGACGCTCTTGGTAACAGTTCTTCATTTTGTAACTCTAACTCATCAGTTACTCCTTTATCCGAACTTGCTAAATCATTTGTTTGCTCCCCTTGTATACTATCTTCAACCGTTTCTAAATCCATTTCCCCTTGATTGATTGAAGGTGTCTCACTCTCTTCATTCCCCACTGTTTCACCTTCGATTGAAGGTGTTTGAACCTCGTCAGTGCTCTCTGACTCTTGTCCTGTTCCTGCTGTCCCCATCTCAGGAACACTTGGGACACTCGGCGTATCTGTTTCTGATTCCAACGTTTCATTTGCTACATGAGCAAGGACCGCCACATCTGCCACATTGTTTAAAACTAGTGATAAAGCAACTGAGGTTTGAATGATTTTAATTTTTCCCATTCGTATCTCCGCCTCTCGTCTCTCATTTTTCTTCTTTTTAATTATAAAAAAAATATTCGTATTTGTCACGAAAAGCAAAAAAATAGTGTAAATTCGTCAGTATTTTTATATTGTTTTTGGTATAAATCGGATGAATTGTAAAAAAAGGAAGTTAGTTGGTTAGACTAACTTCCTTTTCGTATTGTGCCCCTTGACCAATCGTTTGATCGAGTCCACTATGTTGTTTAATTTCGATTAATTGATAGTCGACATGAGCCCCCACGACTTGCAATTCCTGTGGAGAAACGTAAGTCGTACTATACGGCTCCCCGTCCAAGTAGACCCGACTTTCAGAAGAAAAACCATCTCCACGAATAATAAGGAGTTCATCTTCTGTTTCAACTGAATCAATCTTCAATTCATCCAATCCAAAGAACAGATAAGACGTATAGGGCAAAATTTTATTTTGATAAAATTGGCCGTCACCTTTTAATAAATCAAACTGAACTAAGTCTAAAATCTGTTGATACTCCTCCGTCGTTGCATAAGTTTTATGAATACTATTCATTGCTCCATCCGGCATTCCAAGTAATTGCAACAAATAAGAACCTAATTGGTACGCCGTCATCTCATGAAAGGGCGCCACCGGTTGAAGCTCTGTATTACTATAAATCAAATAAGGTGTTTCATATAAATCATGCGCATACGTTTTTTCATTGGTTACGAGTGATAAATTAGGTAAATGATCCCCGAACATCACAACAACTGTTGGTTCTGATAACGTATCGATATATTCGACTAACCGCTTGATCTGCACATCTAAGCTATGCATCCGATTCGCATAATCTTGAAGTGGTAAAAGCTCCTCTTTATCTTTCTTCCCCTTAACCGTAATTTCTGATGTTTCACCATCGGTTAGACTATACGGTTGATGCGTTCCTGCCGTCACGGCATAGATAAAGTTCGGTGCCTCATCTTTTTCCATTGTTTTAATGATATAATCCACTAACAGTGCATCATCGGTTTCATCAATCACGTGTGGTCCATGATCACCCGCCATATATTCTAACGGAACATACGTTTTAAACCCTAGCTGACTCACGACGAAATGACGATTATAAAAATTACCTTCATAGTTATGCAAAAACGTCGTTCGATGCCCCTTTTCATTAAAGATTGTTGCCAACGATTGAACCGGATTTCCTCCTAAAATTTCATCATAAGGATTGGCCCCAGGTTTAAACGCCGACATTGAAATCGATGTTAATGCCTCAAACTCCGTGCGAACCGTTCCCGCTCCAAAGGTTGGAACAACCATCGTTCCACTCGGATAACTTTCTGTAAGAGATCGAAACGTTGCGATTGGATCTTCACTGTACGTGACCCCTTCAATTTCTAAAGGATCCATAAACGATTCCAACTGAATCATCACCACATTCGGCAGATTCTCTGCCTGAACCTCTTCAAACGGATAAGACTGTAGGTCGTTCGCTAACGCCTCCAGATGCTTTTTATTTTGGGTCTGCTCCCCCTGCAAATAAGGGTAAATCGAATTCACAACCGAATACGCAAATCCATATTGGTCATAACTTTTCACATAATTCACTTTATCCGGTGGCATGATGCCTTGCTTCTCAATTCCATATAACCCATAAATAATCGGAATCACCATTGTGGTAAATAAGAGATAGTCTCTTTTTTTCACCGACGCCTTTACTTTAAATAAAAAAGCCATTCCGACGAATAAGAGCACGATAACTGCTATAAAGAGACCCATCGTCATCGGTGTAAAATAAAGGTCAATAAGCTTTGCTGCTTCGCCGATTAAAAAAAGATCCGCAAACATCAACGGCATCCCTCTAAAATGAAGGACGACGGCATTGGCAACCGCTAAAAATCCCCAAATAAACGTCACAAGAGCAAAGCAAAACCATTTACGCTTCACCAAAAGCGCTAAACTATAACTCACCATGAGAATTAACACATTAACTAAAAAATAAAACGGCCGTTGTCCTATAAAATGAACCGCTTGAGATAGCGACCCTAACTGTAACCATTGAATGATGATACTTAATCCTAACGATCCAATCACCATAACCCCATAATACCAGTAGTCGCGCCCATACTCCTTAAGTTGTGCCCACCTTTTCATGAAGCAACCTCCTCCCATTTACTTAATGGTAGCGTTTCATATTCAAGCGCTCTTTTATTATAGTCGAAAAATCCCCTCGCTTCAATGGGTATAAGGTTAATATATTTACCCCTTTCCTCGGATTTAACTAACTCCCCCTATCTCTATCTTATGCACACTCATCCCCATCATAACAAAAAGAAACATGCCAGTCCTACACCAGTATGTTCCTTTAAAAGTAAAGAGAGATTCAAATCGTCGCAACAAATTTACACTTTATTCTTGATTCAAAATCAGTTGTACGACCATTCCAATGAGTAAGAGGCTCGTCGTTGTAATCCCCGTTAATAAATATTTTTGTTCACGCGGTAAAATACGTTTCGGCTTTTTCGGTTTTCGTTTTTTCTTCTCTTTTAACTCCACTTCTAATTCTTCTTGTCCCTCCACCTCCGCCTGCTGTTGTTTAACTTCCTCAAAATAGCACGCCACATTCATCGCTAAATGATATCTTTTTCTCGAAAAATTCTTTTTAAGGTCCGCCAACAACGCTGGGTACTTTTCCTCCTCCCAATGCGTTACGGTATAGTCGAGCATTTCTCCGTTATGTTTTTGAAAGATTAATGGGTCTCCTAGAACGAGGTGATAGCAATCCGTTAAAAATTCTTTATCCTCTGAATAGGTCGTCAAGTTTTGAAGTAACATTTCGCGGACTTTCAGTAAGTTTCGGCGTTGTAAAAACACCGTCATTTCTTCCAAGCGCGCTTCTTTTTCTTCCTCTAACATGTAAACTCCCCCTTTCATCCATCACGCCTTATTACATTATATTCATTAAAAGTTCGACAATATAACTCACTGTTACTTTTTTTCACAGACATAAAAAGAGGCCCCATGAGGGAGCCTCTTTTTATTAATCATTAGGTGTCACGATTTTAACCTACATACCTTCCACGCCACTATCATTATATGCTAGATTTAACCAAATCATACATCATTTATAGGGGATATTTCATCTTCTTTCGCTCGTGCACTTTTTTTAGGGCGATGCCCCCGATGATCAAGCCAAATCCGAGTAAAATAAACCATTTCCCTTTGTCATAGTAACCCATGACCTCGCGCCAACGATCCGCTAAAACATACCCAAGTGTAATGAGGAGGCTATTCCAAGCAAAAATCCCGATGGATGAGGCGAGGATGAAGGTCGTGACGCTTTGTTTTGTAATTCCTGCCATAAAGGAAATGTATGTTCGAAAGAGTGGAATCACGCGCCCGATCGCTACAGAGAAGGTCGCGTATTTTTTGTAAAAGTGCTGGGTGGATTCAATTCCTCTCTTTGTACTTGGATATCGGTGTTTCATGAATTCTAGGACACGACTTCCGCCGCTATACCCGATACTGTAACAAATCATTGAACCGAGTAATCCTGCAACGACGCTGATGAAAATCACTAGAAGCAGTGGCCGCCCACTCGATACGGCCATGGCACCTGATAGTGGTAACACCACCTCACTTGGAAGAGGAAGGCACGCATATTCACAGGCAATAAAGAGAAACATCGCAATCATTCCGTATTGTGCAATAAACTCAATGATCCATTCCATTCTATCATCCCCCTCTATTCACTACTAACGGTTCGTACGAACCCTAAACATCTCTCTTACTTTTTCTATCCTATGTCCCGCCATCTTCTCCTAGTACCCCACTTTTTATGAATCCTGTAATATTTCACTCAAAATCCTCTTTTTCAAACGCCTGAATAGGATACACTTAGTTGGACAAATAATTAAGGGTCTAGTTTATTTTAACTTTAACCTTAAAGGAGTCCTATCATGTCAAAACCTAAAACAACCCGTCGTAAATTTACTGATGAATTTAAAAAGACGAATTGTCAATACAAATGCGACAGTTTCTCATGAAATAGCTCGAATGAAGTTTTCCAACCTAAGCATTTTCGTGGTCGATGATTAATGAGGAGGAGGGCTTCATCAATCTCTTTCTCACTAACTCGTGCTAAGTCCGTCTTCTTCGGAAAGAATTCTCGAAGAAGACCATTGGCATTTTCATTACTTCCTCTTTGCCAAGAGGAATAGGCGTCAGCGAAGTAAACAGGAACCTTTAAATCTGCTTCTACTTTGGAATAACAAGCAAACTCTTTTCCTCGATCAACGGTATAAGTTTTAAAGGTGTCTTTAGGAAAATGTTCATATAACTCACTAATCGCTCGGTACATTTCAGATGCTGAGCGATTTTCGATTTTAACGGCGACATAAAATCGTGTTTGACGTTCAATAAATGTAGCTAAACATCCTTTACTTTTACCACGGCTTGAAACAACTGTATCAAGTTCCCAATGACCAAATGCCTGACGTTTTTTTACCTCTTTCGGACGTTGATGAATTGATGTCCCAATGTTAAATCGTCCGCGTGTTTCTCGTGGTTTTCGGCGTTTTCCCTTTTGCCTTAAACAGCTTAAATCCCCTAACAAAATCGTTCCGTCATAAATCCAACGATAAATAGTTTTGAATGAAATAACACCCTTTAAAACCGTATTAGAAATTTGTTCAGGCGACCAGGTTAACTTTAAATAATGTTGGATGGTTTGAATAACTTCTTCAGATTTGGTCTCTGGACGATGACAAACTAAGCGACGTTGCTCGGCTAATTTATCTGCTAGCTCTGCTTGATACGTCTTTTGAGTATTTCGTTTTAGTTCACGAGCAATGGTTGAATGATGACGATTTAATTGCCCCGCAATTTGTCTCGTTGAATAACCCATTTTTGAAAGAACTTCTATACGTGTACGCTCAAATGTGTTAAGATGTTTATAACTCATAAATAGATCTCCTTGTTAAGAATTTGGTGTGGTAACTTCATTCTATAACAAAGAATTCTATTTATGAGCTTTTTTTATTTGTCGCACTTAATATTACAATCTGTCATTCCAAAATATTTAAATTTAAAAAGGAAATCGCTCCATTGAGGCGTATTTTAAAGTAGGAAGATGATTCGATACTTTAAAAATGATATAATGGGTCCCCTGCGCCAAGTAGCGAAAGCTCTTGGCTATCCTCCGCTAGTAGGGCTTTGGCCCGCTATTAGTTTCAAAATATTTAAATTTAAAAAAGGAAAATCCTCTATTCACGCGTATTGTAAGATAGAAAGATGTTTTGACATCGTTAGTATGCTATAATAAACGGAGGAAAAATAAGATGATAAATTTAGAGGATTTAATGAAACAAGTGAAAGGGGGTTGGAGAAGACGTGGGACCGGTACTATTACCCCCAACAATGGATTTTGTTTTCAAAGGGCTGTTTGGAAACGAGAAGAGACCAGAACTGTTAATTTCATTTTTAAATGCGGTATTAACACCCGATGAACCGATTACTTCGATTACCTTTAAGGATCGAGTACTCGATAAACAATATAAAAATGATAAACTCGGATCGTTAGATATTTTAGCTACAACAAACAAAGGGGAGTTAATCAATGTTGAGGTTCAGGTGGCGGATGAAAGGAACATGATTGAGCGGAGTTTGTTTTATTGGAGTCGGTTATTTTCGGGACAACTTCAAAGCGGGAACCCTTATCAAAAACTTGAGCGAACGATTTGTATTAACCTTCTCGATTTTAATTTACTGGATACGCACGAGTATCATAGTTGTTATGTCCTAAAGGAAAAGGAACGTAATGAAGTACTCAGTGACTTATTAGAACTACACTTTATTGAACTTGATAAAATAAAAGATATAAAGCAGGCAAGCGACATTAAAACACACTTAGAAGCATGGCTTGAATTTATTAAGCATCCAGAAAGCCAAGTGAGCTACGAGTTAGCTCGCCAAGATGAAGCCATTCGTGAAGCCAAAGATGACCTCCTGATTTTAAGTTGTAATGAGCAGTTCCGTTTATATTATGAGGCACGTTTAAAAGCGTTGCTCGATAAAACGAGCCGCCTACAAACGGCGAGAGAGGAAGGCCTCGCACAAGGAATTGAGCAAGAAAAGTTAAAACATCTTAAAAATTGTTTTTCTCTTGAATTGAGCGAGGAGCAAATTGCACGAATTACTGAACTGTCAATTGATGAAGTGCGGCGATTAAGACAGGAATTAACGTTTTAAATAACTCCGAGAATGGATGACTTCCATGAAAAAAGACCTCTTACCAAAATTGTAAGAGGTCTTTTTTTACTTCTCAATATAACCAAATTTTTCGTAAATCGTTGCTTCCATTTCTTTGACGCGTTTTGAAGGCTCATAGTTTGAATCTCCATAAATATCTTCATGGACGTCCTTCACTAATTGTTGGTAACTATCGACAATATAAAGTGGACTATAACCGTTATATGTCACGCTCTGATTCACTGTTTCACCACTTCCACGTGGAATTTGATACGATTGGATATTTCCTAAATCAACTTTTAAAGCTTTCATTCCCAGCGATAAAATTTCATTTGTTGAAATATTCGTTTCAATATATGGCAAACATTCATTGACTAAGTCTAATAATTGTGAGTAATCAAGTGTTGATAACTTTGAAAACATTGCCTTCATAACAGCAGTCTGGCGATCCATTCGGACATAATCATTGTCTGAATAACGCAAACGCATATATCCTAATGCTTGCTTACCATCTAAATGTTGATAACCACTATGCGATACTTCTGCAATAAACGGAACTTCATTTTCATAAATCTCCAATTCAATTCCACCCATCGCATCAATAACATGCTCTACAGCTTCAAAATTGAAGGCCACATAACGTGTAAGGTCTAAATCAAAATTGTAGTTAATCGTCTGTAACGCGAGTTTAGCCCCTCCGTAAGCATAGGCATGATTTAACTTTTCAAAATCCTGTTTAACTCCAGGAATATAAATGAGCGTGTCGCGCTGTAACGACGTAATTTTAGCCTCATTATTCTTCGTATCTAGCGATAAAATTTTCATCGCATCACTGCGTCCATCTGTTTCATCCCCATTTTTATCAATCCCAAAGATGGCGATATTAATGACCTGAGATCGTTTCTCTTTTTCTAACAGATCTTTTTCAATTCCCGCCTCCGTTTTATCAATCTTCTCCGTCATGTCCATTTTTGAAAGCGTTGAATTTACAACATAATAAGCGGCCCCAACTCCACCTCCGACAAGTAAAACAACCACTCCGAGTATGATCCATAACACTTTAAATCGCTTCATGATTTTCCCTCCAAATCTCTATATAAACTCTTTTTTAAAATTATACCATATCCCGACAAATCATAGCTATTTTTTATTATCGTTTGAAAATCTTTTCAAAAATATTTTGGAGTGATTCAATCCCTGATTGAATAGATTCCGTCAGTATCTCTTTAACTTCACTCCACTTGCTTTCTAGTGTTCCTTTCTCCATCGCTAGATGCACATCTTCTTTCAACTGAAGAAATTGTTCATCTCCTTCCGATAAAGATAACGCCTGCTCAATCACCGTTAACGATTTCTCATACTGACGTTTCTCATAGTACGTCACGGCTTCTACTAATAAATCTTGAAGCCACCAACGTTTAGCGGTGTCCGCTAATTGCCTCGACTTTTCATAGTTTGGATCCTCCTCAATCACCTGTAAATACAGGTGATAGGCTTCCTCCCACTTTTTTTGAATGGCTAGCTTTTCAGCCTCTTTAAACTGTTGGCGTGATTGCTTCAATTCATCAACCTTTGTTTGAACATCTTGAATCAAGGAAGGACGATTAGCAAATGCTTCGATTCGTTCCACGCCCCCTATCGCTTCATGATAAGTGACTTGTTCTTGTCGGTACTCCTCAAATAATTGATTCGCTTCTTCTAATAAAAAGTGATCAAAGTCCTCGCCATATTTAGTTGATAACCGATAGCGAATCGATTCAAAAGCAATCAAATCATTTTCTTCGTAATAGCTAATCGCTTGATTGTAAACTCTTTTTAATTGATACTCCCTAATGACTAGGCACCCCACGCAAAGAATGATAAAGGCGGCAACCCCCATCACTATCATCCTTTGATGTTCGCTAATCCAAACTTTTAAACGATTCATCCAAAAGACCTCCTTTTTTAAAAAAGGACCCATCATTTGATGGGTCAATGACTATAAGGTATAAATTCCTTTACCTCTTTGCTTAGAAATGTTTAATTTAATCGTCGCAAGATTAATGTATTCATCAATATCGATTGTATTTTTTATATGACCTTTACTAATCCCCACACAGCACGTGATTTCGCGTTTGGCTGAGATTGTTTGACTCTGCTTAATGGCCTCTAAAATAAAGGTAACTTTCTCAATCACAGCATGCTCTTCAACGTCTTTCAAAACAATAATAAAGTGGTGTCCAGAATGGCGCGAAATAGCGGCATCTGGAAACACTTCTTTTAGTAAGTGAGATATTTCTACAAGTACGCGATCTCCCGCTAAATACCCAAAGTCTTGGTTATACAATTTAAAATCATTGATGTCCATTAATAAGAAATAATAGTTTTTATCCGGGTCCATTTCGGACTCTAGCTGTTCATATAATGCTTTTTTCGTGAGCGTTCGAGTTAAAGTATCGGTTTTTCCACTGTCCTTTACTCGTTTTTTCAAGGTTGCCAAATAAACATTATAACGATAAGCCCCGTATGCCAAGCCAATCCCAAATAAGGTCGCCATCACGTATCCTCCATATTTTATTACGACTCGTGAGAATGAGGTGTTAAACTGCATCTCGCGTTGGGCACTTTTTTGAATCATGTCGCGTAAGGCATTAATCGCATCAAGTTCCTGATCGAGTGGATCTCTTAAACGAGAAGTATATTGATAGACGGTTTCATAGTCACCTAGCTCGAGTAATCGTGCTAGAATTTGTGGCATCACGTGATGCATAATCCCTGAAGTATCGGGGGTAAAATACATCTTTGCTAGCAATTGTTGATAACGCTCGGTAAAGTTAATGTCACTCGCTTTTGTCCGATAACTTAAATCTAAACGAACCATCTCGATTAATTCACTAACAACTGGGGAAACATTCTCTCTATTTTTTATCAATTCAGCTTCTTTTAAGTATGCTTCACTTTCCTCGTATTTTCCTTCTAACATGAGAAAATATGCTCGATTAAATGCGATAAACCATTCAATATATTCTTTTTCTTCTTCGACAACTTCAGGGTATTTTTTTGCTAGTTTAGATAAGCCATTTTCAAACCCCTCATATCCATGCAGGAAATATTGAACTTGCAGCCAATGCCATAACATATCATAGTTTTCCTTAGGATCATCAGAAGCAATGGAAAAATAATTTTTTAACATCTCCTCTGTTTCCTCATATTGGTGTGCCCCGAAATAAAAACGGATGAGATGATTCATCAATTGAAGCTGGAGTTCCTTATTGTGTAAACTCACACTCATATTGAGGGCACGCGTTAACTCGCTGACCGCTAAATCTTTTAAACCATTTATATCATAAACTTCGGCGAGTTGTTTCATTAAGATGACCTTTTGTTCCTCATCCCGAGTTAACTGAATAGCCTCACTCAATAAGTAAATCGGGAATGTCGTATGATCCGTATACTCCGTCAACCCTTTAGCAAACTGCTGATAAAAGGAAATCGCCAGCGGCGAATTTTTCAGTTGAAAAATAACATTATTCGCCTCTTCAAAATAAAGATATCCGTTCTCAACATCGTCGAGCACTAAGTAATTTGTCGCAAGTGTTTCATAAATCAACGCGTCAATCGGTTGATGTCGGCCTGTAATAAAACTTGCAGCATTTAATAAATAATTAGTTGATGACTCATAATTTCCTTGAAGAGCAGCAATTTTTCCTAACGCAAAGTAGATTTTTTCTAAATCCTTACGACTCTTTAAATGCGTGAGCTCTTTATTAATATCTATTTCATAAGTTGCTAATTGTTCCTCACTGAAATTTTGACTCTCTCCACTAAGAATCTTTTCAATAAACTCGTCACTTTCCGAAAAAAATACCTTCCCTCTCAAGACAGAGGCTACTAAAATAGCCACTATCACTAGAACACTCAAAATCTTTAGCCAACGGGACTTGCCCCTCATTTCCTTTTCCTCCTACTACCTTCTTCATGACTTAAAAGCGGAAATCATAAGAGATAGCACACTTCTTAAAATATCGACTTCTAAGTATACCTATTGATTTATTACAACAAAATCTTACATAAGACTCATTATTATATCATATCATGCGAACATTAAAAGCTCAATGATAACCACATCGAGTGTTCATGATTTTAATCAGCAGTCGGAATTGGAATCGTCACCGTAAATTGAAATTGGGCATTAACTTCATCGAATTTCCACATCGTCATTCCCCCGTAATAGGATGTCACACGTTCGATATTTTTCACTCCATATCCATAGGTCATGCGCTCACGCTTACGACTCATGAGTAATTGGTTGATCACGATAGGTTCATGATCACAGCTATTTATTAATTTTATAACGATATACGACTCATTAAACGTATAAACTTGAAATTCTATCTCTTTATTCTCGCTTTGTTGACAACTTTCAATCGCATTATCAAGGAGGTTTGTTAGTAAGATCGTTAAATCCTTGTCGTTGATAAATGATAAATTCACACGTTCGATTTTATAATCAAAGTGAATATTTCCTTTTTTGATGAGGCTTAATTTTTCATTTAAAATGACATCCATTAATTGATGACCTGTAACAATCGTATTTGAAAGTTTCCCTAAATCATCATACATCACATCAATATAATCTAAGGCCGCCTGATTCTGTTCTAACTCAATGAGCCCCTTAATTGAACTGATATGATTTTTTACGTCGTGTGCCATTTCATTAATGCGTTCGTATTTTGAAAATATAATTTCATTATGTTCTAGTGCGAGGTGAGCACGGCGCTTTTCCATCATGACTTCCTTCATTTTCGCTTTTCGTATGACAAGAGCACCTCCAATAAAAGCTGCTAAAATCGTAATCGCACTGATTACTAAAGCGCCTATGACTCGTTCCTGTCTCCCTTGGTCATAGCTTTCAATCATATCAAGAACGTCAGTTGTAAACGTTGAAGTCGGAAGAGTTAATAAAATCCCCATACTAAAGTCACTACTTTTATGTCCAAAAATTAAATAATCTTGATTCTCCGTTTCTTCACGATAAAATCCATAATAGTCTCGATTATGATCGAAGGAATCTTTAATCGCTGCCAGTAATTTTGTTTCACGATCCCCTATTCTTTGATAATCTGTCACCCAATTAAAGGGGTGGGTACTAAACAACACATCCCCAAAATACTCTTCAATGGTTTTGGCCCCGCCTAAATTTAATTGAACTAAACTCATATGGGCATCTAATCCTTTAAGTTCTTCTCCTAGATTTAACGTGACATTCCCCATTAAATCTAACTTCACTTCTTCGCGAACCTTAAAAAAGATGAGTTTTTGATTCACTTCATCACGATAATAGTCTGATGGCCATGGTTCCATCAAATAATCCATTAAAGCTTCATCCACATTGATTGGCTTTCCTTGTGCATAAGCGACTTCTAACTGTTCATTTTCTCGATTCCAAATCGAAAATTCATACTTCGGGTATTCATAACTCAATCCTTTGATCAACTGTATTAAAGAGGGTGTTCCAGGGAGTTCGTCTCCTTCTAACTTTTCGGTAATGACCCGTTTAATTGAGACCAATTCATTCCAAAGCTCCGTTGAGATGACTCCCCGATAAACATTAATTTGCTCCGTTAATACATTCATCGAACTTTTTAATTCTTGTGCCCTTAATGCCAACGCTGTTTTATATAACTGATTAATTTCAACCTTTCTCGTTCCCTTAACAATTCCTGTATAACAAATGGTCAAAGGGATCGTAATAATCAACGCTGCTAGAAAAATTTTCACGTTCGATCCATATTTGAGGAAGAAACGTTTAAATGGGGAATAAACTTTTAAAATAAACCGTTGAATCCTTCCCTTAGCTACGATATGTTTAGTTCGATTCTGCATGTTACCTTCTCCTCATCGTTATTTAGCATCAATGCATGTAAATTACACTTTATAACCTTGTTTTCCTCACCATTCTTCTACCGACAAGACACCTTATCATAGGTCTATAAATTTAATGTTGACTTAGCCTATCGTGAAAAAACCTTTTTCATTGGATGACACGCCTCTTCTAAGCGGATTTAGGGACTAGTAAAAATAGAAATTCTTATGTTAACATCTTGTGTAGGCGGACTATTTATTTCCTTCTCTAAATAAGGAGAAATAATCCTAATCTTTACCTCCCGGTCATCAATCAATTCCAGCACATTAAATCGGTTCCTAAATCTATAAAACTTACTTCACTTTCGACAAAATAGAATAATATACGACAATATTATACACGAATGCGTACCAAATTTCTATAAAATTTCAAGTTTCACCGATTGAAACCATAGAAAAAGGGAATCCTTCTCGGATTCCCTTTTTCTCTTCATCGACCGTGAAAGAACTTATAGACTACTCACATATTCCATAAATTTCTCTTTAAATTGTTTATATTTTCGTAAGGAGATATAAACTTCTTGACCGTTCGTTAACGTGACACTATCTTTCCCCACTAATTTAACATGCTTCAAATTAACAAGATAACTTGAATGTGTTTGCGCAAAGTGATGATGTTCTAGTTCTTTTTTAAACTGTGCTAGACTTTTAGAACTGACATAGACTTCATCCTTTGTATAGAGGTTAACCTTACGACCCGCTATCTCTAAATAAAAGATATCTTCTACGGCGACTTTTGCTACCCTTTTATCTTGAGAGGCTAGTACAAATGGCGTCTGCTCAATCAGTTGATCCATAACCTCTTCAATTTCTAAATATAAAGACTCATCAGTGATCGGCTTAATAAGAAATCTTGAAGCAAGTACTTTATACCCCTCAGGCCAGAAATTTTCATGCGCCGTTAAAAAAACAATTTTTGTTCGGTGCGATTGTTCACGAATTTTTTTTGCTAACTGAATTCCATCAATGCCCGGCAAATGAATATCAAGGAACACCAAATCATATGCCTCTTTGAAATGGTTTAAAAATAATTCAGCACAATCAAATGCTTTTATATTTAACGAAATATTCTTTGCCTTTCCGTAACGCTCAACTTGCGTCATAATTTGCTTCATTTGAAACGACTCATCCTCACAAATTGCAATACGGTACAAAAAAATCACCGTCCTTATTCATCTTCATCTTTTAACGATTTCATATGGCGTTGCACTTCTTTTAAACATCGATCTAAATCAAAGTGATTTGATAACTGATAGGATAGTCCGCTCGCTCTCATTAAAAGTTGTCCCTTTGTTATCCCAGTATTAAATCTAATATCTAATGCATGAAAAGCTTCAATCGCTTGATTCATTTTTTCATGAATGCACGCTTCTTGATCAAATAGCATCACAATAAACTGATGTCCATTATAACGAACAACGAATCCCTCGTCAAATGTTGATTTTAATAAATCAACCGTTTGTCTTAAAATTCGATTTCCTGCCATATACCCATACGTATCATTGTATTTTTGAAAAGATTCTAAATCAAATAACATGACCTGTAAGGTCTCATGCTCCTTAATTAAAGAGTGAATTTCTTCATCTAACCATTCGTAACTTAATGATTGAGTCAAGGCATCGATTTTTTTCGAGTGTTCTATCTCCCTTTTCAAACGGCTAATCACTCGTCTTTGATAGAAGTATCCACTCATTAATATGCCAACTCCTATCAATATTAAAGCATTTAATTTAAACATTTGTTTCTTTTCTGAGCTATCTTTCAAATTCATAATTTGATCAACATCTTCAAATGAAGGCTCTTTCAAATATTCCTGGTCTAAGTAAAACTCATTCGCATAAGGAACACTATTTCCCCTTATTTGAGATAAATAGTCTTTCGCCTGACTGTAAATAAAATACACACTGACTGTCGATAACGCTCCAGTTCTTGATTGTTCTAATAGTGTCTCATATTCTGAGTATAAATCAATATCTACATTCAGATTTCGTTTAACTTCAAGTTCGAGTGTCTTCCTCCACAACTTAGAGTATTCATCTACTGCCGCCGTTTCTAGTAATTTCAGGGCTTCCTCATACTGACCTTCGGAAATTAATAAATTTGTCTGTAATAGATCGTAGTAATCATCAATGACTCCGGATTCTTGTTCTCTGATTTCATTTAAAAACTTAATAGATTCATCATATCCGTGGAGTTGGTAGTAACTATTCATTAAGAAATAGAGATAACCCATCGGATCGATGTCATACATTGTTTTATCAATCACTCGAAGTAATTCAAAGGTTCCTTCATAGCGTTCTTCAGCATAGTAAGCCATCGCTCCAAGATATAAAATATATTGTTCTAACATTTTATTATTTTGATCTTGCGCCAACATCCATGATTGATAAAGGTAATACATGACCCCTTCGTAGTTATGACTAATTAAACTAATCTCCATCATTAATAAATTTGTTTCAATGATTCGCATAGGTGTTAAGTCTAAATAGTTTGCCAACTGAGCTAAATTAGCAACAGCATCGAGGCGACTAAGCGAGTTCACATAAAGTTTCGCGCGTGATTCATAAACATCTGCTAATAATGAAAGTTCTTGGCAATCAATCGCATATTGTTGCGCTTTTTCATAATAGAGTTGTGACTGTTTAAAATCGCCTAACAAATAATAATTATTTGAGATTCCCATATAAATCATGATTTGTAGCTTATTCGACTCCGTATTTGCAACACTCAGAGCACGAAAAAGATAATCATTTGATTTCTCGTACTCGTTTGAATAATAGTGTAATTGGCTTAACCAATAATATCCCTGTTGTAATTCCTGTCTCGATTTCACGAATTCTAACTCTTCATTAAGATACTTTTTTTGTTTTTTTATATATTTTGAATCTAAATGATAATATTGTGCCATTTCGAAGTTATGCTCAAACTTATCAGTCCTAGTCATTTTATACTGATGGCTTACCACTCCAATTAGTAAAATGAACACACTAATTAAAGCCAGTATGATGATAGTAAACCTCCGCTTCAAAGCTACTCCTCCTAAATCCATTCTTGCATGTATGCTGGATTTATCATAACATCCTAATCAGAGGGACTCAACATTTTTCACATTTTCGTTGACTTTTTCGACAAAAATGTCTATGTTTATCGAATTAATACAAAGCGAAAAGCCCTCTCTATAGCTAACATCACGTAATGGGTTAACTCATCACCGATAAAACTTATGGAGCATCACTATTTATTTAAAAGGGATACCGTGAAGAGCGGTATCCTTTTCTAGAAAAACGGAAATTCTTTTATTGCTTTATCTCTTAGTATTCAGCGTGAAATTCATTGTTACCATCTATATCTAACAGAAGCACACAATATTTTCAATACGCGGTAACCCAATCATCCTTAATCTTTTTATATCGGGCTCGAATCTCTCTTATCCTTAATATAGACGTAACGTTTCTCCAGGATAAATTAAGTTCGGATTTTGGATGCCATTTAATCTCGCTAACGCATTTGCACTCGTTCCATAGCGAGCCGCAATTCCGGATAACGTATCTCCACTTCGTACCGTATACGTTCCTTGTCCGCTTGCTGTTGCACCAGAATTAGATCCTCCTGATACTGCTGCTGTTCCGCTAATTTTTAGCACTTCACCTGCATAAATTAAGTTCGGATTTTGGATGCCATTCAATCTCGCTAACGCATTTGCACTCGTTCCATAGCGAGCAGCGATTCCGGATAACGTATCTCCACTTCGTACCGTGTATGTTCCTTGACTAGTGGCTGTTACATTAGAATTAGATCCTCCTGATACTGCTGCTGTTCCGCTAATTTTTAACACTTCACCTGGATAAATTAAGTTCGGATTTTGGATGCTGTTTGATCTCGCTAATGCATTCACGCTAGTTCCATAACGAGCGGCAATTCCCGATAACGTATCCCCACTTCGAACCGTGTATGTTCCTTGACTAGTGGCTGTTGCATTAGAATAAGATCCACCTGATACAGCTGCGGTTCCACTTATTTTTAAGACTTCACCTGGATAAATTAAGTTCGGATTTTGAATGCCGTTTAATCTCGCTAATGCATTCACGCTAGTTCCATAACGAGCGGCAATTCCCGATAACGTATCCCCACTTCGAACCGTGTATGTTTCTTGACTAGTGGCTGTTGCATTAGAATAAGATCCACCTGATACAGCTGCGGTTCCACTTATTTTTAAGACTTCACCTGGATAAATTAAGTTCGGATTTTGAATGCCGTTTAATCTCGCTAATGCATTCACGCTAGTTCCATAACGAGCGGCAATCTCTGATAAGGTGTCACCCGACTGTACGGTATAGCTTCCTTGTCCAGATGTTGTTGAACCTGAATGAGTTCCACCTGATACAGACGCGGCTCCTCTTATTTTCAATACCTCACCTGGATAAATCAAGTTCGGATTTTGAATGCCATTTAATCTGACTAATTCATTCACAGTCGTTCCATAGCGAGCGGCAATTTCCGATAACGTATCGCCTGACTGTACCGTGTACGTTCCAACATCGGTTGGTGAAGAACTTGGAACTTGTGGTCTTGCATGATCAGGGACTGTCGGAATTCCACCTTGATCAGATAAGAAAATATCCGCTGTATAGTAATCTAAATCGACCGAGCTTCCATAAATTCCAGGAACCCTTCCAGATTCACTATACTGAAACCCTACCCACTCTGTCCACTTTCCATTATTCCGTGGCTGACTCACACCATACTCAGCAATCCAAAGTGGATACTGGGCAACTGCATTATTCCAGATGTAACGCGCGCTTGATAGATTACTATATACCACAGCTCCCTTACCACTCAATGATTCAACAGTTTGCAAAAAGGCTAATCCAATTTCGTTGATTTCCCATGTAGATAAGGATCCATAATATTCAAAATCCATCGCTAAACGGCAATCAATTTCTTTTCCCTCTAAAATAGAAACAAAATAGGCGGCCTCGGAACGAGCCTCTTGAACACTTTCAGCTGTTACATAATGATAAACCCCAACTTTTAATCCCGCTTCCTTAGCCTTTGCATAATTAGCCTCAAACATCGGATCCATCCGGTGCCCTTGACTTGATTTAATATATACGACCTCAACACCCGAATCACGAACAGAATAAAAATTAATATTTCCTTGCCACTTACTTACATCGATTCCCCGATATATCGTTTCACTGCTTGGACTCATGGCAAAGGCAGTGAAACCCGTTATTAACGACAACACTAGACTGAGTGTTACCACCAGAAATTTCTTCATAAAATCGCTCCTTTAATGTATACTCCATACATTTTATGAAGAAAAAAGATGAGCGACAGGGTGATTATCTCTAACAACTAAAACATCAAATAGTTTTTTTACTTCCCTAAAAAATCAACTCGCAATGACAAAAAGAAGCAAAAGAGATTGAAAATCTTAACCCCCTCCAACCATTCAAGAAAACCTGCCATGTCCCGGGAAATAAATTGCCCCAATTTGTTAAAAAACAATAAAAAAAGTCCTTATCCAAGGACCTATTTTATATTGATACAATTCGTTCACCCATCAACACTCGATTTTTCCGACTAAAAGAACCACCAAGCGACAATTCCAATAACCCCTAATAATCCATAAGCAACCGTTAACCCTTTAAAAACACGCCTAATCACTTCATCACTCATCGTACCCCTCCTTATTACATCATAAGAAGCAACAAAGAAGGATCTTCCTAATCTTTACGCCGATTCGTCCACATTTTTCACCTTACATCCCCCCCCTTTGTTTTGTCTTTAAAGAAATGGGCTCATCTCAAAAGTTAAAGGATGTAGTGAAAACGTAAACTTTATCTCAAGCTAGATTTTTAACGTTTGTGATAAAAAGACTTTGACCCCTCCCGCGGAAATAGGTAACACTAATAAAAAAAGCAGCAACTTCACCAAAGAGCCCTCCCCACGATAACCTAACAAAAGAACTAATAGCAGAGAATGAATCATATAAACTTCCATCCCACAAACCCCCATCGTCTTAAAAAAAGAGGAGCGGCATTGAAGTTTCATTAATAAACATAATAAAAAGGCGATGAAAATATAAGGAAGTCCCCAAGTGATTAGCGTACCGCCACGAAGATACCATCCGTAACTTAACAAAAAGACAAGCGTCGTCCCAGCAAGAAAGGTCGAAAACCGATAACGTATCATCCGGAATAAATAATATTGATATTGGCAACAAAAGGCCCCGATTAAAAAACAAAACGCCACCGTTGCATTCCAATCCAACTTCAAACTAATAAAGGCATAAATCAAACTAAACACACCCAGCAACTTCATTTTAAATCTCGTCCGGTAACTCACATAAAAAGCGGTATAAAAATAAAGCGTGGCCCCAAGCAACCAAGCACTACTCCCATCAAAAAAATGGGTTCCTACTGTTTGGTAGACAATAGTCCTTAAATCTACCTCGTTTCCTTGAAACATCATTACCAAATATTCTAAAACGTTCACCCCAATAAAAAGAAAAAGAAGTTGTGGCACTTGATGATAAAAGAGTTTTTTTACCTGTCGTTTACTTTTTCGATACACTGACATCCACTCATATCCACAAGTAAAAAGATAAAGGATTGATCCTAACGTCCCTACCTTTAACATCGATGCCATTAACGGGGTAGCATGCGTCAATCGCTCACCCACACTTTGCATCACAATTAATAAAATAGCAATTCCCTTCAATGTCCCAATATTGTTTCGATTTAAAAAAGCGTAGCCGCCCCTCCCCCAGATATATGACCGGATGGATAAAAGAAACGGCATCACTAAAAAAATGAAGACATAAACAATCCATCCCTGCGATAAATAAAGCATCTTTTTTCCCCCTTTTGTTAAAATTATATCTTATTCGAGAGAAACGGACAAATAAAAAAAGCAACCGACGTTGCTTTTTTATTTTCCTGATGACCCAAAGCCTCCTGTTCCACGCTCTGATTCCATCGCTAATAATTCATCGCGACTAATTTCTTTAATCTGTAGCTTCGGCACCTCAACCATTAGGCATTGACAAATTGCCTTTTCATACGGATAAACGATACACTCAGGAAATGACTGCGGGGTAGCACTTTTAGCAATAACAAGTGGTTGCGGATTATGATTGGTTACCGCAATAAACCACTCGCCACGGTATCCTGAATCAATGACCCCACATCGCTGACCGATTCCTTTTGATCCCGTTGAACTTCTTTCTTTAATGATTGCAACATACTGACTTGAAAAAGCCGATGAAATTCCCGTTGGAATTAAAACTGTTTCATGGGGTTGAATCATCTTGTATGGTTCATCGAAACAAGCATATACATCGAATGCCCCATCTTCTTCTCGTTTTGATGGAATAATCGCCTCATCTTTTAGCTTCGCAAAATAAATTGAATTCATCGTTATTCTCCTTTTACATGCTTTAATAGTTTTCAAGTAGTGTTACTTTTCCTTCACTCAATGTTTTTTGAACGTCAATAATGCGTTGGTTTTTGCTCCCTTTAAAACGGAGTCTTAAATCTTTTTGTTCTTCAATAAAGGGACCATCGACTAATATGTCACAATATTTCAGGATTTCTTTTGTCTTTTTATGCATCATAATTTCTTCAAACGTATATCCAGAATAGATCCAAATGTTTTGTCCCGTCTCTTCTTTTATACGGCAAACTAAATCTTTTAAATCAGTATCACGAACTTGATCCATTGGCTCCCCACCAAGAATCGTTACCCCATGAACGTTTGGATTTTTAATATGTTCAATAAACTTATCCTCAATTTCCTTCGTCCACGGATGCCCATAGCGAAAGTGTTTGTAGTCTTGGTTAAAGCACCCCTTGCACTTGTGGGTACATCCAGAAACGAATAACGTTGAACGAATTCCCGTCCCATTTGCCGTGTCAAATTTGCGTATTTGTGCATAATACATGAATCATCACTCCCAAACTGTCCTCTAAATAAAACAGAGCCCGTCGGCTCCGTTTTAACTCCTTCTTATACTATAATCCATTCGAAGACATTTATACAACTCATTCGCATTTCTATAAATGTAAGACGCGATTTTTGATTTCCTCTGTTTTTCCTTTATTCCAGAAGTTGTCACCTAAATAACCACATGTGCGGCGAATAACATTCATTTTTGCCTGGTCTTTATTATGACAATTCGGACATTCCCATGTTAAATCGTCATTAAGTAAAATTTCCCCTTCATAATGACAGACATGGCAACAATCAGACTTTGTATTAAACTCTGCATACTGGATGTGATGATAAATATAGTTGACCACTTGTTTTAAAGCCTCTAAATTATGGGACATATTCGGAATTTCAATATAGGAAATACATCCCCCTGTTGAAATAGATTGGAATTGTGATTCAAACTCTAACTTAGTAAATGCATCGATTTCTTCTCGAACATCCACGTGATAAGAATTCGTGTAATAGCCTTTATCCGTCACATCTTTAATTTCTCCGAATTTCAGTAAATCAATTTTAGCGAAGCGATAGCAAAGTGATTCAGCCGGGCTACCATATAGTCCAAAGCCAATGCCTGTTTTTTGTTTCCAGACCTTGGTTGCTTCTTCAAGTCGGTGCATGACTTTTAACGCAAACGCCTCTCCATCAGGGTGCACATGTGACACACCACGCATCAATTTCGTAACTTCATATAAGCCAATATACCCAAGTGAAATCGTTGAATACCCATTTTCAAGCAAAGGATCAATGACAGCACCTTGTGGTAATCGTGCAATGGCTCCATACTGCCAATGAATCGGTGACTCATCCGATAACGTTCCTTTTAATGCCTCATGTCGGCACATGAGCGCCTCGTAACATAGTTCTAGGCGGTTATCGAGTAGCTTCCAAAACTTCTCCTCGTCACCATTTGAAACAATCCCGATTTGTGGAAGGTTGATACTCACAACGCCTTGATTAAAACGTCCTTCGAATTTATAGTTTCCGTCTTCATCTTTCCATGGCGATAAGAATGAGCGACACCCCATTGGACTAAAGACGTTTCCTTCATAAATTTTACGCATTTCCTTCGCCGAAATATAATCTGGATAGAGTCGTTTTGAACTACATTCAACCGCTAATTCGGTGATGTAGTCATACTTTCCACCCTCTAGACAATTATAGTCATGAAGGACATACACTAATTTAGGGAACGTCGGCGTTGTATAAATGCCTTTTTCATTTTTAATTCCTTGAATCCGTTGTTTTAAAATTTCCTCGATGATTAAAGCTACTTCGTTTACATATTCATCATTTAAATCTAAGTTCAAGAATAGGGTGACAAAAGGGCTTTGGCCGTTTGTCGTCATTAACGTGTTAATTTGATATTGAATCGTTTGAACACCTGATGCAAGTTCTTTTTTCATCAACACTTCAACCGCTTGTAATCGTTCTGCTTCGGATGAAATCACGTCTTTTAACATGGCCATATATTTTTCTTTGCTTCGTCTTAAGTATTTTCCAAGATGGCGAACGTCGATGGATTGCCCACCGTACTGGCTACTCGCAACTTGGGCGATAATTTGACTCATGACTGTACACGCCACTTGAAAGCTTTTCGGACTCTCGATCATTCGCTTATTAATGACGGTTCCGTTATCTAGCATATCCTTAATATTAATTAAACAACAGTTGAAGATAGATTGCATGAAGTAATCCATATCATGAAAATGCAGGACACCTTCATCATGTGCTTGAACGATACGAGCCGGTAACTTTTTACGTCGTGTAATATCTTTTGAAACCTCACCGGCAATCAAATCTCGCTGAGTAGAAGCCATCATCGGGTTTTTATTTGAATTCTCGTTCATGACTTCCTCGTTGCTTAAATCAATGAGGCTTAAAATACTGTCATCTGTTGTATTTGTTTCACGTTTAAATTGTTGAATCGCTCGATATCCTTCATAAGCCTTCGCGGTTAACTCCTGACCATTTTCAATAAGCTTCAAATAAACAGCCGTTTCAATTTGAAAAATAGTCGGTGTTTTATGTTGGTGGGCAAACGTTTGATTAATCTCATGGGCAATTTTATTGGCCACATTCTCATTTATAATCCCACTTCCATACTTCATCGCTTTTAAAATCGCTTGATAAATTTTCGATTCATCAAATGCGACATGACTTCCATCACGTTTAATTACCTCACGCATGTCCTCACCCTCTCCAAGACAGGAATCATTAGGAACCTCCTAAGAATATCCCGCCCCTCAACTTTTTTTATCTTTCATTAAAAACTAGATTAGGTCCGCTAAACAGACCCTAAAACATCTTCCAACATTATTTGACCCAAATCGATTATTGGCAAAATAATTATAATCTATCATATTAAAAATCAAACTAAAATTCAAGCATATAAGACAAGATAAATCATGTAAATCATTAAGCCTATTTTCATCCCTATTTCACCAAAATACCACCTCCCTTAAGTCTATGTTTTAGACAAAAAATTTATACCGGGTCATGGCATTGCCCGTACGTATCCTCCGCTACTAGTTGTAAAATGTTTAAACTTAAAAAAAGGAAATCTCTATTTATACGCGTACTGTAAGATAGAAAGATGTCCGAACATCTTGAATATGTTATAATGATTGGAGGAAACATAAAAATGAAAAATTTGAATGATTTAATAAAACAAGTGAAGGGAGATGGAGAAGACGTGGGTCCCCTACGCTAAGGAGTGAGTGTAACGAACTCTTAGCTATCCTCAACTAGTAGGGAATGGACCTGTGTTTATTACCACCGACCATGGACTTTGTGTTCAAGGGACTGTTTGGGAACGGGTTCCCTGGCGTACGAGGCATAGCCCGTACATATCCTCAACTGCTAGGGCCTGGGTTCCCTGCGCCAAGTAGCGAAAGCTCTTGGCTATCCTCCAATAGTAGGGCTTAGAAAAAGCCGGAATTGTTAATTTCATTTTTAAATGCGGTGTTAACACCTGATGAACCAATTACTTCAATTACGTTCAAGGATCGAACGATTGATAAACAATATAAAAATGATAAACTCGGATCGTTAGATATTTTAGCTAAGACAAACAAAGGGGAGTTAATTAATGTTGAGGTTCAGGTAGCGGATGAAAGGAACATGATTGAACACAGTTTATTTTATTGGAGTCGGTTGTTTTCTGGGCAACTCCAAGGTGGAAATCCCTATCAAAAATTAGAACGAACAGTTTGTATTAACCTCCTAGACTTTGATCTACTTGATACACTTGAATACCATAGCTGTTACGTTTTAAAAGAACGCGAGTGAAATGAAATATTAAGTGATTTATTCGAACTTCATTTTATTGAACTTAATAAAATAAAAGACATAAAACAGTCAAGCGAGATTAAGAACCAGTTAGAGGCATGGCTTGGATTTATTAAACATCCCGAAAGTCAAGTTAGCTATGAATTAGCACGCCAGGATGAAACGATTCGTGAGGCAAAGGATGAACTGCTCGTCCTAAGTTGTAATGAGCAATTTCGTTTATACTATGAAGTGCGTTTAAAAGCGTTACTTGATGAGACGAGTCGTCTACAAACTGCACGAGATGAAGGAAAAATAGAACGAGATTTAGAAATTGCCACGAATCTTTTAGACGTCTTAGATGATGAAACCATCTCGCTAAAAACGGGATTACCTTTAAACACCATCCAACAATTACGAAAAAGTTCAACTACATAAACACTCGTCCACATTTTCTGTTTGACCTTCTCAGGGTAGCCCTTTTGGCTACCCTTTTCCTATTTCTTAAAAGAACCACCCTCGATTTACGGTCCTCCTTCTACCCTCCATCAATAGAATTCTTCATTCATAAAAAAAGTTGCCTCCATCGGAGACAACTTTTTTAGATGCGACGCATGAATGATCCAATCACGCTAAATAGAAGAAAAACAGCTGCATTAACTAAGACAACACTCGCACCTGCCGGCGTCGAATATAAGAAAGAGACAGTCATCCCAATAAAAAAGCACGCCACTGAAATAATTCCAGAAGAAATCATAACGCGTTTAAAACTATTAAAAATACGCATCGATGTTAAGGCAGGAAAGATAATTAAACTCGAAATTAACATCGTTCCCATAATCCTCATTCCAAGTACAATCGTAATCGCGGTTAAAAAGGCGATTAACATATTATAAAGCTCTACATTAACACCTGTTGCCTTTGCAAAATTCTCATCAAAGGTCGTGGCAAAAATACGATCATAACAAATAAGAAATAATAAAAATACAATGACTGAAAGAACAATACTTATCTTTACATCGCTAGAAGTCATCGCAAGGACACTCCCAAACATGTAACTATTAATATCTGCATTCAGTCCGCTCGTAAGCGACGTGACTGTCACCCCAATCGCAATAGCACTACTTGAAATCAAACCAATAGCTGCATCCCCCTTAATTTTACTATTTTGAGAGATTCGCAGTAAGAAAAAGGCCGCAATAACAACAACCGGAACGGCTATCTTCAACGGAGCCAAGTTCAAAGCCATCGCAATAGAAAGAGCCCCAAACCCGACATGAGATAACCCGTCCCCAATCATCGAATATCGCTTTAAAACAAGGCTAACTCCTAACAAGGCTGCGCATAATGAGACGGCACTACCGACTAACACAGCACGAACCATAAAACTATAAGAAAACATTTCTTGCCAAATACTAAACATGTTTTACCGCTCCTATATGATGGCACGAATTCGTAAAACATAAATACTCATCCGGTGTCCCATAAAATACAACTTCTTTATTTAACCTTAAAATCTTCGTCGCATGTTCTAACCCACTATTCATATCATGCGTGACCATAATAATACTCATCTTGTAATCCCGATTCAACTCCTCAATAATCTCATACAGATGCTGAGTCGTCACAGGATCAAGCCCTGTTACAGGCTCATCTAATAATAAAATCTTCTCTGAAGCACAAAGCGCACGCGCAATTAACACACGCTGCTGCTGTCCTCCTGATAAATCACGATAGCATTTATCCTTTAAATGTTCAATCTTTAATTTTTTTAAATTATTCAGAGCACGCTGTTTTTCTTCTTTCGAATAGAACGGGCGCCATCCCCGTTTATTGAGGCACCCCGATAACACGACTTCGTACACCGAAGCGGGAAAATCCCGTTGAACAATCGTCTGTTGTGGAAGATAACCGATATCGTGATTTTTTAATTGGGCCCCATATTGAATAGACCCTGATTTCGGCGTTACCAATCCTAAAATGGATTTCATTAATGTACTCTTTCCGGAACCATTATCTCCGATAATACATAAATAATCGCCATCCTCTAAATCAAAGTTCACGTTTTTCAACGCCACTTGATTATCGTACTGTACATTTAAATTTTTACAAGATAAAATTGCCATATTAATTCAGTCCCACTCTTAAATTTTCCACGTTTTGTTTCATCAACGAAAGGTATGTTACCCCTTGATTAAACTCTTCTTTAGAAACATTGTGGCATGAATGTAATAATAACATCTGAGCTCCTGTCTCTTCACTAATCATTTGTGAAATTTTTGGATCCACAAGTTCTTCATAATAAATCGCTGGAATTTGTTGCTCTTTCATCTCCTTAATCATTTGAGCAACAAGGGCTGCACTTGGTTCAGCTTCAAATGGTGCACTAATATAATTAATTCCGTATTCATTTGTTAAGTATTGCATCGCGAATCGGCCACCATGATAAATTGTCTGACGTTTAGCATGAGCTACGACCTCTTCAAACTCATGATTTAACGCCTCTAACTCATTTAAATAGGCATCGGCATTTGCTTGATAGTAGTCCGCATTTTCAGGATCTACCTCACATAAAGCCTCTAAAATATTTTGCACCATAATCATCGCATTTTTAGGGCTTGTCCAAATATGAGGATCGTATGTATGGTCATGCCCATCGTGGTCTGAATGTTCTTTTGCAATTGTCCCATGGTCATGATCTTCCTCAGATTCATGATCGTGTCCAACCTCTGCTTCATGATCGTGGTCCGCTTCAGATTCGTGATCGTGTTCAACCTCTGCTTCATGATCGTGGTCCGCTTCAGACTCGTGATCGTGGTCTTCTTCAGACTCATGGTCATGTTCATCAATCGTACAGTTTGGGGCAATTAGCGAAACACCCTTTGAAACATCTAATACTAAAACATCGTTATTATCAACACTCTCAATAATACTATGCGCCCATGGTTCCATAGATTCACCTGTATAAATAAATAAATCGGATTTATTTATATTAATGAGGTCAGCTGGGGTTGGCTCATAAGAATGAGAATCCATCCCAAAAGGTAATAATAAGGAAACATCTACCTTATCTCCTCCGATAGCACGCGTAAAATCGTACTGGGGAAATAGCGTCGTTACAACTTTGACTTTATCAACTTCATCTGCCTTCTGTTGATCAGTCCCGCACCCAACAAGTAGCAAAAGGGTGGACATCAAGCCGGCAATAAACAATCCTCTTTTTCTCATAAAACTCCTCCTTAAAAACATACTTTACCTATGTTATGTCTATTTTAGCATAGTTTCATACAAATGATAATAGTTATCACCTGAGTTGAATATATGTGCATTTACTCATATATTGTCGTGGAAATGAAAAGAAATTCCTCTTTTTTATCTCCCCTCCTCACATCCAAAGCCTCCATCAAAAAATCACTTTTTTCCTATAAGTCATTAAGGAACCAAAAGCTGAAATTCAAAAATTAGTTACTAACCTCAAAACTATAAAAAAAACATATCGATTAAAATTTCCATATCATATTTATTCAAAAATAATTCATACAGATACCAACAATAAATTATTAGAGTTAAATAACTTTATAAGATCATAAAATTTATTGCATTTTTTTTAAAACTAAATATATACTATATATAGTGAATAGAGGTGGATGTTTGCGGACTACACCTAGGAGAGATGGATGCGTCTATCTCTCCTTTTAATTTTATAGTAAACGTTAAACTTTATTCCTTTATTGCTAATCCATTCCCTTAACAAGACAGTGATATTTTTTTCATAGTAGCGGTGGATACATTTATCTCGTAAATACTAAGTAGTCCCGTAGTGTAGAGGTTCCCAAACATACACTTCCGTAAAGATGAGCAACGTAAAAAAACATTATCTGAGTTCGGAATGACCCTGAGTTGAGATAATGTTTTTTTATTGGTTATTCTACTTATTTAGATTGAGATAAACTGGGGGGACTAACTATGATAACCACGATTTATCTTATTTCTGCTCTACCTATGCCTCTCCCTAGTTATATTTTAAACTAGGGAACCAGGAAATTACAGAAAGAGGAACTAATTAAATCCTTCTATCCAAGGCGAATTGATAAAATTTATTGTCCTGAAACATCTATGTTAGGGCTAAAAGGGATAACCTTTCCACCTTACCTTTATCTTTTACCTTCTCCATAAAACATTTCATTTTCATCTCACTTTACTTGCCCTAAATGCCCTTATAGAAAGATATACAGCTATCCTCAAAAGAAATTTAACAGTCATTCATCCCATGAACTCCATTCCGACTAAACAGAAAAGAGCTAAGCACCTCACCTGGCACTTGGCTCTTTACATGCTTTTACTGTATTATACCTACATTTTGGTTCTCGTAGCTTCTACTTCTTCTAAAGATAATCCTGTTGTTTCTACGATAAAACCATTGTCTAACCCTTTTTGAATTAAATTTTTCGCAATTTCTAATTTCTCTTTTTTTGCCCCTTTTTCCTCTGCAAAGGCTAAGGCACTCGCTTCATCTAGCATCGCTTGTCTACGTTTTTCAAACAATTCTCTTTCCACTTTATTCCCACTTAATCGAATTAACTCCGCTTTAGCTGATTTGATTTCAGATTCAACCGCTTCTAATTCTCTGACTACTTCACTATCAGGTTGATTAATAAAATGTAACCACGCTTCTAGCTTACTTTTGACCTCGTCCGCATGTTTCACATGTTTCATTTTCTTTAGCTCAATAAAGTGTAATTCAATGATATCTGTTAACTCTTCATGAGTTTCACAATCCTTTAAACGATAAACACTATGAAATTTATCATGGTTCAATAAATTAAAATCAATCAAGTTGATACAAATCGTACGGGCTAATTTTTGATAGTCGTTCCCACTCTCTAATTGACCCTCATATAATTTACTCCAATAATAAAGACTTCGTTTAATCATATTGTATTTATTATCGAGTTGAATTTCAATGTTGATATGTTCCCCTTTATCCGTCGTTGCCCGCACATCCAATCGGCTATATTTATCCGTAAGATACTCTTTCTCAATAGTTGTATCCTGTAAAGTGACTGATTTAATGGGATCACTCGGATTCAATACCGCATTCAAAAAGGAAATGAGGATGTTCGGATGCTTCTCATTTCCAAAAATTTTCTTAAATACAAAATCCATCTTAGGTGGTAATAGGGCTAACGTCATTTGACTTTCTCTTCCTTTCTTCTTCACTCTATATTTTCTTCTACTAGTTATATTATAAAGGATTCCTAACTCATAAACCATATCCTAGAGGTAAATGACAATAGTTGCACTTAAGTATTGTCCAATAACCTCATTTATCCTGTTTGCTCTCATCTTCATTCAAAAGAAGGTAACCTCTCCTAATCATACATTTCCGCTCACGCTAACCCTTTCATTGATCCCGATTAGCATCATCAACTAACAAATCATAACCACTCTCTTAATGTTTCATCAGGGATAAGTGACCCACTCCATACGACCAACTTACCTGATAGTCATAGAAAAAGCCATCAAGGTATCGTAAACCTCGATGGCTTCGTTATGAGTAATTATTTGATAACTGGAACACGATAAAACATTGATGTATCCATATTTGACAACAAATAACCCCTTATGTCTTTGGCCCCCTAACAACGAGGAACCCGTTGATTTTTATTATTGATGTAAGCCATCAAAAATTTGTTTTTGCTCGGTTAACGTCGTACGAGTAGATGACGTGATATACAACGGCTCATTGTCTTGATAAAGTGTCGTGTAAATATCTCCTGTTACATTTGAGCCGTAAGTTAATTTAATCACCTTGTCTTCCCCTTTAAGCGTATAGGCATGCATCACTTCATCCATATCCCCAACAACAAAAGAATAATCTGTGACTTCAGATAGGTCCTCATTGACCTCCTCACTTACCTCAGGCTCAATATTGAACATCGAACGAATTTCATCGATCGTTACTGTCTCTTCACTCATCCGACTCGCAACTTCCTGATAACTCCCTAACATCTTTGTCGGTGTTTCATTTAAAAGGTCCCTAATCGCTTCATCCTTTGCGACAACCGAAGTCTTACTTACCATATTCTCTTGTGCAACAGTTAATTTGCTCATCGAATCGTGCCAATCATACATGAGGCTAGCCACTTGATCCGCACTGACTTCAACCGTTAACTTCTCATCTCCTTTTTCGAAGACTTTAATAGTTCCTAGATCCTCGGTCGCCTCTCCTAACGTTTGAGGGAGTTTATTTACAGCGACGCTTTCTCCCTGCGCTAAGACTTCTGACGTTTTAAAATAATAATCACTTAAACTTTCCGACTTTTCCTGTGAATGCGGCGATTGGCATCCTCCAACCCATAAACTTAAAGCAACGACAGCCATTGTTCCTATTTTTTTCAACTTCATCCCTCTTTCCTATCTTCATCCATTTCCTTTAATCGTTCACTCACATCGTTCATCAATTTTTCAAAATATCTTAGTCGATGGTCATATTGCTTATACGCTAGTGCCTGTAATTGACTAGGCCCGTATAAAATAGATTCATTGTCATACTCCTCAAAGTGCGCTAATTTCTTAGTTAACCCCTGTTCATTGGCCTTGTCAATGAGCTCGCCTAATTGTTTAAATTGATGATTATACCACCACTTAAATGGAAGTTTAATAAAATAACCTACGATTCCGGCATCCGTGAACCCATCTAAGCTTGCAGCAAGTTTACATCGTTTCGCACACACGAATAACCGATGATACGTCTGTTCCATCTCCAACACGTCCCCCCTCCTCTTTGCCTTAAACGATACTTTCATTATAATACAAATTTATCCTCTGTTATAGAAGTGTAATGAAAAATTTGTCTTTTAAAGAATATTTTAATTATTTTGTAAAATTGCCATCATTTTCACACCACTTCTTCCTTTAAGCAGCAATCCCCTCCTTCATTTTAGACGGGACTCAATCATTCATCCTAGCTTTCGAACCTCATGCCCCAAAAGGTCGCATACGATGCCCCCTTTAACGTGAGAAAAAAAGCACCCCCCATGGATGTCTCCATGCGGGGTGCTTTAATGGGGATTACGATTTATTTAATGGAAGTTCCATGTTTGAGCTTTAAAAAATGAGATCAAAAAGGAGTCATTTTTTCCTTTACTTTAACGCTTTAGCGATTAATTCATAGTTCGACTTTAATCTCTTATTTTGAGGGGCACAATTAAGGGCCAGTTGCGCATAAATGAGTGCCTGCTCATAGTTCCCAAGATAATACTGACTAATGGCTCCTAAATCATAGGGTGTTGCATCCCAAGAACTTGGATCCGTAATATAAGAAAGTGGTCGTTCCTTAATCTTTAAAGCATTTTCCACGGCATAGGCTACGCCGAACCAGTCAGACTCTTTATAAAACTGTAACGCGAGTTGAATATATCCCTCTCGAAGATAAGGTGCCTCCTTAATGGCTTTAAAAAACCATGTCTTCGCCATTTCCGGCTCTTTGAGTGCCGCATATGATTTCGCAATATATCGCATCGAGGCGGCCCGCTCAGCATCCCAAGTGGCAGTTGGCAAACTAAGGTGACGTTTCAAGGTCGTAATGGCTTCATCATAACGATTATAGTAGAAATATTCACGCCCAAGGTAATGCACGTTTCGATCATCATTGGGATTTTCTTTAACCGATAATTCTAGAAGGGGTAAGTATTGCCCGCGTGATTTAGTTCGATCCGGATAATGATTTAACTGAATGCCTGTCAAATAGACGACGCGTTCCATCCCTTCGCCTAAATATTCTAACACCTCATGTACAGGGTGCGTCCAACGGTAGTGATGACGTGTATGAATTTTATCATAATCAAAAACGGAACCTTCCGTTCCATCCTCATTAAAACTCCACGTATACCGATAATGCCCCCTCGTCACCCCTTTTTTCCAAAGCTTTTCAATCACTTGACGCCAACCCGGTTCTAGCACCTCATCTAAATCGGTGCATACACACACATCACAATCCTCTGGAACCAATTTTAAAGACTCATTTCGAGCCACGTCAAATCGCCAAGGTGTAATAACCTTCTGTTCAACAATGACCCCTCTTTCCTTTAATAGTGCGACTGTTTGATCGGTGGACCCCGTATCTAAAACATAAATTTCATCTGCCTCAGACATCGAATCCACCCACCTACTCACAAACTGCGCTTCATCTTTGCAAATCGCATAAACACAGATTTTCATACTATCCCTCCCCAATAATCCCGCTATCCCTACATTGTATTCAAGAAATCTTCCTTTCATTACTAAGACCGACACCTTATTACACTAGCTTCTCCCTGCTTTACATAAAGAAAACCTCTAAAACTCTCAACATAAATGTGATCGGAAACGAATAAGACGTTGTGGCTTGATTCCACCGATTAAACGCCTAAAAAGTTAGCGGGAAAAATCATGTAACATCCTCCTATTAATCCGCATAAAAAAAGATCCATTCTATCGAATAGATCCTTTTATGCACTTATGTTTTCTTGATAAACGTATGACGACATTTTGGACAGGTAATCTCGATTTTTCCCTTTTTTCGTGGAACTCGTAATTGTTGTCCACATTCTTTACATTTAAAATATTTATACTGTCTTCGGGCCTTTAGGTGTCGATATTTATTCATCATCTTTGTTTGAATAGGATACCAATATTTTAAAAATAAAATATTTTCTTGATGTCGCTTCAACTTATTCTTTGAAAAAGCTCGATAGTAACACAACACTAATGGGATAAGTGACAGAAAGCGAACCATCGACCATCTAAACACCATTCCTATCAGTACTAAAACAATGGATAAAATTAATAGCGCGAGTGACAGGTGATCGACACCTGTTCGATCTTCCATAAACTTTTTAAACCGATCCAAAGCAATCCCTCCTTAATGGCTGACTTGTTTTATATTATACTTCATCTTCGCCTAAAGTTCCAAATCTGTCTTCAAAAGACATCCCCGCCTTTCTCCGGTTGCTACAATCCGTCTACGGATTCAAAGGACAGGTTGCTGCTCGCAAACAAAGGACATTCCTCTAGTTAAACATAAAAAAACGATGGGGAGGCATCCCACAGCGACATCAATTGATTGGAAAACAGTTGATTAAAAATCTCAAAAAAAGAGGATGCCGGTTGGCAACTAAATAAAGCCGTCATATCTCCTAGGTAGGCGACATATACAAAAAGAGAACCTCTATTTTCGGAGATGACCGTTTTTATCCGATTTTTGACCCTTGTAATCAACCATCTTTTATTTACGAGTGTCTCAGGTTTTGCTATAATAAATTCCATTATATAACTAATTGTTTAAGAAGGAGAGACGTACGAGTGAAAAAAGTTTTAAGAATTCTTTTAGGACCGATTGGATTCACGGGACTTTTAATTGCCCTACAAGCCCTTACTTTAATTGTTGTCATTGCCTGGTTCCAACAATATTTTGTTTACTTTTATGCCTTTTGTATCATTCTTAGTAGTATTGTCGTGATGACCATTGTGAATAACCGACTAAATCCTGCTTATAAGATTGCCTGGATTATCCCTATCATGGCCTTACCCATTTTCGGGGGACTCTTCTATTTACTATTTGGTAGTGAACATTTAAGAAAACAATTTTTAAGCGAAATGCAGCCCATCCTTAAAAAGATGAACTGGCATTTACAACAAGATGAACAAGTCTTTAAAACACTTGAACAAACCGACCTGCGGGCAGCCAATCAGTCAGCCTATATGAGCAACTACGCGATGTGCCCTGTTTATCAACAAACAACGAGTGAATACTTAAGCATTGGGGAAGAAAAATTTGAACGTTTAATAAAAGAGCTGAAGGAGGCTAAACACTACATCTTCCTTGAATACTTCATTATTGAAGAAGGCGTGATGTGGAATACCATCCTCGATATTTTAAAAGAGAAAGCGGCTGCAGGCGTCGATGTCCGCGTCATTTATGATGGATTTGGATGCTTATTTACGCTCCCAACCGACTATCCACAACAACTTGAAAAAATGGGAATTAAGTGCTGTATCTTTAATCCTTTTGTTCCCCTCCTAACCATTCGCATGAATAATCGGGATCACCGTAAAATATGTGTCATTGATGGCCATACAGCCTTTACCGGAGGAATTAATTTAGCCGATGAATATATAAATGCCATCGATAAACACGGTCACTGGAAAGATAACGCCATTGTGATAAAAGGAGATGCTGTTTGGAGCTTTACTATTATGTTTTTAACCATGTGGGGATACATTCGTAAAGTCAATGAAGACTTTGAAAACTTTAAACCCCATCTTTATCATCCCGCTCCCTTTCAAACGGATGGCTTCGTTCAACCGTATACCGATTCTCCACTTGACCGCGAAACCGTTGGTGCCAATGTTTATCTCAACCTGATTAACAATGCAAAATCTTATGTCTACATCGCCACCCCCTATTTAATTTTAGACCATGAAATGACGATGGCTCTATCTCAAGCAGCGAAACGAAATGTCGATGTAAAAATTATAACGCCTCATCACGGAGATAAGTGGTATGTCCATAGTGTAACACGTGCGAACTATTCCGAACTCATTGATAATGGCGTTAAAATTTACGAATATGAGCCGGGGTTCATCCATGCGAAAAATTTCATTGTTGACGATGAATACGCCGTTATTGGGACGATTAATTTAGACTATCGCAGTCTATATCTTCACTACGAATGTGCCACATGGTTATATAAGACAACGAGTGTTTTAGACATCCGTGACGATTATTTAAAGACGCTCGCTGTTTCTATCCCTGTTAGCGCAAGAGGTTTAGAAAAGATGCCGTGGTATATTAAAATTATTTATGCCTTTTTAAGAATTTTTGCCCCACTGATGTAAAGAAGAGCCCTAGGGCTCTTTTTTTATTAGTTATCATGGGAACCTTACTCAAACATTGCCCCACCTGCTTTTGATGCTCTTGCTAGAGGTATTTTAAAATTTGGGCGTATTCCTTTTTTAACTGTTCGTCATTGATTCGACGATTCGCTGGACTCGTTGAAGGAAGGCCGATTGCCTCTATGTGTGTCTGCCCATAGCAATACTTTTGATATAAATCAGTCGCCTTCTTCCCGGTTGTAAAGATGGTTTTGATCTCCGTTTTATCAAGCAGTTTCGTCAAATCATTGGGAACTGGGCGCTTAATACTCGCGTCTTCCGCACCTTCAATTTCACACTCCGCTAGCACATCCCAAAGCGCGAGATGATGACGGTGTAAAAAATCAATTTTTTGTTCAGTTGTCGTTAATGGATCTTCCTCAAACAACGCGGCCAACACTTTCCAAAAGCGATTTTGAGGGTGACCATAATAAAAGCCTACCTCTCTCGATTTAGGCGATGGCATTGTTCCTAAAATAAGAACCTTTGAATGACGATCATAAATGGGGCTTAACGTATGCTTCACAAGCGCCATCTTTTTTCCTCCTTTTCCTCATGTTTTTCTTCATATTATTCCTCAGTTCTTCGTGTTTTATAAGCTAGAATCTTCACCCCAAATGTCCCTACTCGCTCTTATGGGAAAAATCTTTTGCCACATCCTTAACGCTTTCGAATCTTAAAAAAGACCCTTATTAACATGAGGCAACAAATCCAAACGGTCCATGTTTTTAAAAAGGGAATAAGGATCGCCCCCATAAATGCTCCGAAACAAAAGGAGGAAATAATGAGCAAATAATTATGCCCCTTAGCTTTTTCAGTCTCGTTCTTAAATAAATAATAGTCCATCCAAGATTGAGCTGCTGATCGTAAGTTTCCCGTACAAAACGTCGTTGCATAAGCTGCCCCTTGAATTTTTCTAAAAGTGCTAACCTGCATCGAACAAATAAAAGAAATCACAAGGTTAACCATTAACGAAGGAGCTGTTAAGGGATAAAAACCAATGAAAAAAAGTAGCACTATTTCTACCCCAATTACCGCCTCGTGCCACCGCTTTTGTAACTTCAAAACCTCTGTGACCGCCGCCCCTATAAAAAATGATAAAATCGGAACCAAGTAATAAAAAACTTGCCCCCATTCTTGATGGGCTAAACTTAATGTTAATAATACCATATTTCCTGTTTGTGCATTCGCAAAAACGCCCCCGTGTAAGAGATAGGTATAACTTTCTAAAAAGCCGCCGACTAACGCTAGCAGTACCCCCACTTCGCGTGATTCCCACACGATGACTTGATCCTCACTCATCACTAAATCGCCTCCCCTCTTTATCACTTTATGTCATTTTCCTGAAGATGAGGATAAAAAGGAGCCATTCTTTTTTCTTAACTTTGGTGAAACCTATAAAAAAAATAATGAGGCTAATCCTCATTATTTTTTTTGTTTATCTTGCACTTGCAAACGCTTCGTATAAAAATGGAACGAAATCAATAAAGCAATAACTACAAGGGGGACTAATAGGACAAATAAAACGCTCCGTTGATCGAAGAAAATTCTAAAATAAGCATAAGCTTCTAATAATAAAAATAAGGTAACCGATAAAACAATGAGATGATAACCTATTATCTTTAATAACTGCTGTTGATTTTGATAGCTAGGAGCAACTAACGTTGCCCCTTTCCTCGTTAAAAAAAAGGATTCCTATTACTAATAACGGAAGAAATCTAATCCCATTCTCCAATGTAACTTCCATCCAGTCACTCATATTATCCCCTCCATTTTTTCTATATTTTACCGCAAGACACCTGATGAATCAATCATTTAAACATAAAGAGTACACTTAGCTATCTCCCCTCTCTCCTGCTCGACTTCTCAACGATGCATTTCCCTCGTTGAAAAAGCTATTCTTCCCTTTCATCAGCCTGCTTTCTTTAAAGAATATGAAGCGGTACTCATATCTGATTGCCCCTTTTGAATACAATGTACTAAGCCAAACTTAAAAGGGGGATTTTATGACATCGACGCTTGTTATTTATACAACTAAATATGGAACAACTGAAACATATGCTAAACAAATCGCGACAGTGTTGAAAGCTGATTTAAAAGAAATAGCGAATGTGGAAGCACATGATTTAATCTTTTACGATACTGTTATTTTCGGGGCGCCTCTTTATCTTGGAAAACCGTATCATTATGAAAAGGTATTGGATGTGATTCGCCTTTACCCACCTCACCTCTTTCTTACCTTTTTAGTGGGCGCAAGCCACCCAACAGAGGAAGAATTAAAGCTCATCAAACATTTGCTTCCGGTTCAAGACGATCACTTATTCTACTTCCCCGGACGTCTTGATTACCAGACACTCACGCTAAAAGATAAATTTCTTATGCAAGGATTAAAACTATGGATTAAAGGGCACGCTAAAAAAACAGCGGATGAAGAAGGCATTTTGGAAAGTTTTAAACATCCGGTTGATTTAAGCCAAGAAAGTTATACGCAACCACTCATTAACTTTGTGAATGAAAATGCCTTAAACTAGGCCCTACTCGTTATGCTATAATGGAATAAACGGAGGGGGATTTCATGAAAAAAGTTTATACCTATCTATTGATTGGTTGTCTATTTACAACACTTGATCTTTCCATTGGCGGACTTCACTTGCTTCCCGATAGCATCGGCTATCTACTCATCGTCATCGGTGCCTATCTCGGGGAAAAGCACCAACGCATTCAAGAAATGGTCCAAGCTAAATACTTAGGGATAGCCCTTATTGTTTACAGTCTAATTTATCCATTTCTTCAGGAGGCGGCGGGAAATGAGACGTTGTGGCCGTTAGTAAGCCTATCGCTGACTGCCCAACTGGCGACTCTTTATCTTTTCTATTCACTGATCAAGGCAGAATATATTTGGCATCCACAAACGCAAACACGCCTGTTTATCACGAATTATTTAACCCTCGGGATTATCCAATTCGTTGCCACCTGCCTTAGCTATTTCGTTCCTGTATTAGGAATTTTATCAGGAGCATTAGCCCTGATTATCGCCATTTACCTCATTTATATTTTCTATACGTTGCGGGAACAACAATCAACACCTGAATAAAGGGGAGCGAATTCGCTCCCCTTTTACTTCTATCACAAACGTCCCCTCTAAATCTTAAATAAAGAAAGATTAGAACTCTCGTTTCCTAGGTCTCCTGTCTACTCTTATCAAACACTAAAACAAAGATCATTCGATTATCCCATCTCCCCTGAATCTAACTTCAGTTTCATGCCTATGCCCTGAGATTCATTTGAAGAACTCATATTGGATGACTAAAGGGACTCCTTCATCTTTTTAACCTTTATTCTTTTATAACGCCTGTGCGCGCTCAATGGCGCGTTGCCTAAACGTCTGCATTTCTTTAGCTAACGATTCCTTAACGTGTTTTTGATTGAAAATGGATTGCTTATTCTTTAAAACTTGGCGCCCATTAATCCAAACTGAATCAACATTAGAGGCGTTCGCGCTATAGACAATCGCCGAATACGGGTCATGAATCGGGAACATATTCAAAGAATCGGTCTCAATTAAAACAAGATCCGCCTTCTTCGAAACTTCTAGCGATCCAATTTCATGTTCCATCCTTAATACTTTAGCCCCCCCGATCGTTGCAAGCTTCACTATCTCTTCCGCCTTAAACAATGAACGGTCCTTATAATGCGTTTTTTGGGCATAGACAGCCGTTTTCATTTGGGTGAAAAGATCGAGTGTATTTCCACTACTTGGTCCGTCTGTTCCTAATCCAACAGCCAGTCCGCTCGCCACCATTTCTTTAACTGGCGCGATTCCTTTGCCCGCTTTCATATTTGAGCCGATGCAATGGGCCACACGCGTCTGTTTCTCACTCATAAGCTTCATATCTGATTCGTTTAAATGGATACAATGTGCCGCAATCAATCGATCACTTAAAACCCCGATAGAATCTAAGTATTCAATGGGCGTCATTTGATAGTTCGTTCTAAATTCCTCCATCTCGTAATCCATTTCCGCCACGTGCATTGTTACCAGGGTATCATATTTAACTGCCAACTCGTGGGCGGCCTGTAAGGCCCACGCTTCATTGGTGTTTGTCGCATGAGGGGCAATAATCGGAGTAACGAGTTCGTGTCCTTGCCACTCCTTTATAAAATTTTCACCGTAGGCCAATCCGCCATAAGGAGCCGTAGTATCACATGTTGCGAAGTTAATAACCGTCTCCCCTAATACGCCGCGCATTCCTAATGCTTCACACGCTTTAGCGACTTCCTCTTCAAAATAATACATATCTAAAAAAGTCGTGACCCCACTTTGTTGCATCTCTAAAATTCCATACTGGGCTGCATGATAAACTAACGAAGCCGTCATGCACTCATTTTCAAGAGGAAAAAGATAGCGACGTAATCGATCCGGACAATCATCGCCTAATGAACGAAACGGAATCATCGAAACATGGGCATGGGTATTAATCATCCCCGGCATTAAAATGCCTCCTCGCGCATCGATCACTTCATCTGCTCTCTCTAGTAACGTCGCATTCGCTTCCCCTACGTAGGCAATCCGTGTCTCCTCAATGAGCACCATCCCATTTCGATAAGTAGTTAACTGTTCATCCATCGTTAAAATCCAAGCATTTTTTATTAATGTTCGCATTCAAACACCCTCCTTAAAGAAAAATATCCAATACATCTGCATTGGATATTTTTTTATTTTATTTCATTAACGGTTAATTAAACGATTCCATTGATCAATCCAGTTATTTAATAACGGGTTAACAAATGAGTAATCAATCGTACGTGCATTTTGTGCGACTTCACCATACGTTTTATTTTGAGCCACTTCTGCTGATAACTCTACATTTTTATTGGTTGGCGCCTCATTTAACGTCACCGCTGTTTTTTCTTGTAACTCTTGACTTAAACGCCAGTTCACATATTCATAAGCTAATTCTTTATTTTGAGAGTTTTTATTAATATCGATAGTATTAAAGTTAGCGTATGTTCCTGACGCTGGAACAACAAATTCAACCGTTGGCTGTGCTTGTTCAATCGTTGGGATAGCAAAATCTCCAACAACCGCAACAGCGATTTCTCCAGATGCAAACATATTCGCTAAGTCACTTGATTTCGCATACGTTTTAACGATGTTTGGTTTTAAGGCTTCTAATGCTTTAAATGCGGCTTTTCCTTCATCTGATTCAATGTTTCCTTTTGCGTAATCATTTGCAACATAAACCATGGCTGGTCCAAATGTCGTTGTAATATCAGGAATTGAAATTTTTCCTTTTAATTTTTCATTCCATAAATCTGACCAATCATTAATTTCAAATCCAACTGCTTCTTTATCATAAATAATTCCGATACTATTAATCACATACGCAGCTCCAGCTCCTGATTCCGCTAATTGTTTAGCTGGATCAATTAAAAACTCAGCATTCGGAATTTTTGAGTAATCGATTTTTTCAAATAATCCTGCGTCATATCCATTCGCAGCTGCCGACTGTGATAATTCCATAATATCTACCGCCGCGTTTGGATTATTTGCTAATTTGGTATAACGCTCGTTTGTTCCTCCCACTTCTAACACAAGTTCGCAATCAAACTTTTCTTCAAAAGGAACCTTAACTTCTTTCTCCCATACTTCTTGACTTAATCCCCATGTTGAAACAACTAATTGCTTTTTAGAAGACTCGTCTTCTGACTTTCCTGAACATCCTGTCATCACTGTTGTTAAAAGTAATGCTCCAACTAATAATTTCCATTGTTTTTTCATTGGTCTAAACTCCTTTTGCGCATTAAACTAAGACGATTTTGTTTGATGGTAAGTGTAAAATAACTTCATCATTCACTTCATAACCTTTTGGTCCTGCATGATTTACGATGATTTTTCCAACTGCTGTTTGAACTTCATATTGATAACTTTTTCCTAAAAACGTGCGAACTTCAACCGTCCCTTTCACACAGTTTTCTCCCACTGTTTCAACAACTTCGATATCATCCGGACGAATCGTTCCAAGTGTCATGTCTCCTTCTTTTACTTGATCCACTTTAAACATCGTCTCCTGACTTAAAAAGAGCTGATCTTGGTGATGTTTCATCGGAATAAAGTTTTCAAATCCGATAAAGCGCGCGACAAATTCGGTCTTTGGTCGTGCATAAATATTTTCTGGTGTATCGTATTGTTCAATAACCCCTTTATTCATGATAGCTACTCGATCCGAAATCGCAAAACACTCCTCTTGATCATGCGTTACAAACACAGTCGTAATTCCTAACGACTTTTGAATACGTTTAATCTCAACGCGCATCTGAAGACGAAGCTTCGCATCTAAATTACTTAATGGTTCATCTAATAATAATAATTTAGGTTCAATAACTAAAGCGCGGGCTAAAGCGACACGCTGTCTTTGCCCCCCTGAAAGTTGTTTTGGTAAACGATCTTTATACTCTAACAATCCACAGACTTCTAACATCTGATTAACTTTCTTCTCGATGTCTTGCTTATTCATCTTACGAAGCTTTAATCCAAAAGCAACATTATCTTTAACTGTTAAATGAGGGAATAATGCATAGCTTTGGAATACAAGACCAAAATTACGTTTATGAACAGGAGTTTTTGTAACATTATCGTCATCTACTAAAAACTCTCCATCCGCTATATCAATAAAACCGGCGATCACTCGTAACGTTGTTGTCTTCCCACACCCACTTGGACCGAGTAAAGACACCAATTCGCCTTCTTTCATTTCTAAGTTTAATCCTTTTAAAATATCATTTTTTCCGTCATATGTCACACGAATATCATTTAATTCTACGAATGCCATGGTCTTCCTCCTATTTCGCTAATGAGTTAATTCCTAATGTCTTTTCAACGATAAACATAATTACAATCGTGGCTACCATTAATAAAACAGATACGGCAGAAACCGTTGGATCATAATAATATTCAATGTAGTTCATTAAAGCCGTTGGCAAGGTTGAAATACCAGGACCTGTTAAGAACATCGAAACCGGAATATTATTAAATGAATTAATGAAAGCAAGTAAGAAGCTTGAAATGATCCCACTTGAAATATTCGGTAGAACGATTTTGAAAAATGTAGTGAACTTGTTACATCCTAAACTCCAAGCGACCTCTTCAATTGAGAAATCAAATTGTTCGAGTGAAGCCCCTACAATTCGGATAATATAAGGTAAGACAACTAAGAAATGTCCAAATAATAATCCTTGAAAAACGGGAAGCTGAAGTTTAATCACTAAAAATTGAAATAAGGAATACCCAATTACAATTCCTGGAACAATCGTCGGTGATAGAAAAAAGCTCTTTAATAACTTCTTCCCTCTTAGCGAATAACGCGACATCGCATAGGCTGCAGGAATTCCAATGATGAGCGCAATAAGTGTCGATATAAATGCAAGTTTAAAACTTAAAGCAAACGCATCAATAAATGTTTTTGAACTTAAGGCTTTAATAAACCAATTAAACGTAAAGCCTTTAATGGGGAACGAAATCGTATTCTCTGTTCCAAAGGCTGTGACCGTAATAATCAATAACGGAAAGAATAAAAAGATAAAAACCGCAAGGGAAATAAAGGTTAAAAATTTGTTTTTACGCATCTAACTCACCTCTCTTATCTACTTTTGCGGCAATCACATTTAATCCTTTCATCACGATTAGCGTGGTGATAATCATAATCGCTGCAATGACACTCGCACCTGTCCAATCATTTAAAGACATCGCGCGTTGATAAATGAGGGTTGGTAAAACAAGGGTTTTATTTCCTCCTAAAAGTTGTGGCGTCGTATACGCTGTTAGCGATCCAGTGAACACCAACACAGCACCTGTAATCATTCCGGGAACACTCATCGGTAAAACGACTTTCATAAAAGCAATGAACCGATTGGCGCCAAGACTTTCCGCTGCTTCCATCATGTCATTATCGATGTTATCCATGACACCGACTAACGTCATAATCATAATGGGTAAGAATAAATAAACGGTTCCGATAATCACAGCAAACTCTGTGTATAACAAACTCATCGGTTCATCAATCCACCCAAGGTTCATGAGGCATTGATTAATCACACCATTTTTTCCTAAAATATTAATCCATGCAAAACTTCGCACAACCGAGTTCGTTAATAATGGAAAAATAGAAATTGCGATTAATAATCCTTTCCACTTTGATGAACAACGTGAAATAAAATATGCGGTCGGTAGCCCAAGTAGCGTACAAACCAAGGTAGTAATCAAGGAGATTTTCAGCGTTCGATAAAATATTTCTAAATAGTAATCGTCTTTAAAAAAGTTGACATACTGATTTAAAGAAAATTCATGGCTAAACACTGTTGGCCATAATGTTGCGCATAGGGGCAACATTAAAAATAATAAAAGCAAAACAAATCCTGGAACTAATAAAACATAAGCTGAATTTTTCTTCATGTTGTTACCTCCTTGCGATAGAACACCGTCCCCATGTTCTATCTCTTCTCATAGTCCGATTTTTTACGGAAATCGGGTAGAAACATACGCACCTTATTTGCGTTATATATGAAAATAACCTTGATAACCGCCATAATTATACCAAATATCCACAATAAAAGATATTTTTTTGTCATTTTTGGTATAAAGAAAGGGTTTTTTATCTAAAAAATAAAAATAATGTCTTATTTACAGAACTTCCTTCCCATGAAAAACCGCTTATTACTAAATGGAACAAGGATAAGCGCTATTCACTTAATCACGGCAATTAAGATGGCCTTTCATTTTAAGACATCCTCTCCCCCAAAAATATTCACACAAAAAAAAGTCTCTCATCCTTTCGTGAGAGACTTTTTAAACGTTGCTTTTCTTATAGTAATTCAATGTGATCCATATCTAATTTATATTTCACGTCTTTTCGTTCAACGATGACGTTGATTTTTTGTCTTAAGGTTTCATCTTCCATTAACTTCGTAATAAGTTCCCTTGTCGGATTAATGGCAAATGGTGTTCCTACTGCGCGAAACATCGTTAAATCCCCAGTGGTATCCCCATAAGCAAAACTTTGACTTAAATCAATATCATACTTCGCTTGAAGTTCATCGATTGCTTTTTGTTTACTTACCGCATCCCACATCGGAATCACATGGCCGTTATAACGTCCCGCTTCATCCGTTTCATAAATCGTTCCGCGATAATCATCCATTTTATATTTATTTGCCATTTTACTCACTAACTCATAAGGTGATCCAGAAATCGCGATCACAATATGTCCCTGCTCTTTATGCCATTTCATTCGTTCGCGTGAGAACGTATAAATTCGATCCCCTTTTTGATTAATCACCTTTTGAGCCACATGCTCAATATGTTCCTTACTCACCCCTAGAATCGCTTGTTTATAGGCGTCCACCATTTTAAGTAAGTACTCATCATAATCCCCTTCACGGCGATCCCATTTTAAATAAACAGGCTTCACCTCATGATGCCAAACTTCCTCTTCAATCAATTCATATTTAATAATTTTTTTAAAAACCTCGGTAATTAAACCTTCACGATAAATCGTTCCGTCAATATCAAAAAATGCAGCAATTCGAGACATGTGCAACACCTCCTACTAATTTTTAAAACCATTGAATCTTACCTGACTATTATACAATTATTTACATCTAGAAACAAATTCATACGCTCATCCATTAAATCCCTTGTTTGTTCCTAAACAAATGTAACTTCTATAGTTTATTAAAAATCATCGACTCTCATGCTAAAAATACACGACTCTTTGCCAAATCTTAATAAAAAAAGCTTAAACAATCGTTTAAGCCTCTTTATCTGATGAATTTGAAACAACTAGTGGGGGTTCCTTTGTCCCCGCTGATAAGAGTCGTTCGATTAAAGAGTTCACAACCCCTCCACCGCGACTCACTACAAGCCCTGTCACAAATTCACCAATATACGGACATGCCATATCCATTCCAACCGCTTCGAATAAGTCAAATGGAACACACATACAAACCGCCACACTTAAAACAATGGCTCCAATTTTTTTATAACTAACCTTACCGTTTTTCTTAACAATCGTATTAAATGTTTCAACCGCCGATTCTACAACAACAGAAATAATAATTAAAGGTACTAAGTTCATCCCTAACTCCCCCTCTATCGATCAAGGCCCCCATGATATCGGATTAAATTCCTTCACCTCTTTACATCTATATGTCCAAAAATGTCCTTTTATGTTAGATGGGTGGATGGAATATAAATTTTAACGCGCTCAATGCGTCGATCTTTTACCTCATCGATTTTGAATACGAAGTTCTCATACGTCACGGTACACGTCTCACCTTCATTAGGAATATAGTTCATTTGTTGTAGTAAAAAACCTCCAAGTGTTTCATAGTCTTCTCCCTCTTGTGACAAGTTTAAGTGCAACTTCTCATTTAAGTCCTTAATACTTATCAACCCGTCCACAAGATAAACACCTTGCCCGATTTCTTCAATCACCGCATGATCGTCATCGTACTCATCCTCAATCTCTCCCATGACTTCCTCGATTAAATCCTCGATGGTTACAATGCCTGAAAAGACACCATATTCGTCAATTAAAAAGGCGAGATGCGTTCTCGATTTTTGAAGTTCTTTAAATAGCTGATCAATATTTTTACATTCGGGCACAAAATAAGCAGAATGAAGCAGCGGTCTCACTTCTACATGATCAAATCCAACGCGATAGGCTTCTTTTAAAACGTCTTTTAAATAGAGCACCCCAACGATTTGATCCAATTGATCTTCATAAACAGGAATGCGCGAGTAATTTTCTTCTAGTAACTGTTCGATGGCTAACGGTTGATTCACATTAATCATATAAACCTCTGTCCGTGGGGTCATAACTTCTTTGGCTAATTTATCATCAAACTCAAAAATACTATTAATCATTTCCTTCTCAATTTGATTAATGACGCCGTGTTCCTCGCCCGCATCAACGAGCGATTTTATTTCTTCACGAGACACTTTTTCTTCTAATTTCTCATCGTTTAGTCCGAAGAGTCGCAAAACAACATTCGTTGAAAAAGATAACCATCGAACAAAGGGCTTGGCCAGTTTTGAAATTAACACAATGGGCTTAACTGCAATCATCGCCAATTGTTGTGACTTTTGAAGCGCAATTCGCTTAGGAACCAACTCCCCTAAAACAAGGGTGATATAGGACAAAAGAAGCGTCATGACAACGACGGAAACCCATTCCGCATAAGGAAATCCAAAGCTAGCTAAATAAATTCCTAACCGCTTTGAAATCGTGGTCGCTGCGGATGCACTTGAAAAAAAACCAGCTAGCGTAATCCCGACCTGGATGGTCGATAAAAACAAATTAGGTTCTTCTAATAACTTCAACAACGAAAGGGCCTTGCGATCCCCACTCTCTGCTAATTGTTTAATGCGGGTTCGGTTAACAGAAACAATCGCCATCTCTGCCGCCGCAAAAAAGGCATTTAAGACAGTCAAAGTGAAAATTAAAATAACTTGTAGCGTGAAGCTCATCGGTTCGGGGTCCATAACATTAATCTCTCCTCTAATTAATACAGCTACCGATTGCGGATGGCTTTTCGGTAGAATAACTATTTATTGTTCTAATGTATTATATTCCCGCCTCACAAAATTGTCCCTCAAACAAAAAAATCCCTATCGGAAACTCACAACAAGTGTCCATAGGGAATGATGCGTTACCCTCGAAGTGGCAACCACCTCATTACTAACCTGTCTCTAAAGGTTAAAAATCAAATTTATGCCTAAACGTGTCGTACCAGTCCGTTGCCCACTGTTGCTCCTGACAGAGCGCTAGAAGTTCATGTTCATCGTTAATGCCCCGTTCCGTAATGAGACGATGCGTTTCTTTATTCACGATTAACCCATTATCAATCTGATCCGCCAACTCCTTGTAAAGGGCATAACTTCTAATATGGGAAAATTCACAGGTTCTAACAACAAGTGGTTTCCCAGTTAACTCATCCGACTTAATTTTATACTTCGTTCTTCGTTTCTTTTTCAATCCCTTACGTGCTGCATTCAGAGTGTAATCATACTCGATTCGTCGCAATTTCACCGTTGGACAGGTATTAATCGCTTCATAGTATTGTTTAGACGCCTCCAAATTGGCGCCTTTTTTCCCTACCCCATTTTCCTCAATATTTTTAGCCAGATGCTCAAGTACCTTATACCCACGAACATATTCCTGGCCGTCGAACGATTGTTTAAGGCTATCTGGAACACAAGCGACGAAGTAACGGGCATTCTTTTTTGTCGTTCGTAAAATACTATGCAGTTTCTCTACCTTAATCCACATCCAACCTTTACTATCAATAAGAACCCCCTCTTGCCAGGCGCGTTCAAGTTCAGTTTGAACCTTCCGACTAATCTGGCCTTCCATGACAGGGTTTTGATACTCCACCTCTTTACCTTTTAAATAGGTTGTGAGCTCATATTTGGGTTTAATGGCTAGTCCCTCCCCACCATTTGTTGATACAAATCATTGAGTTTCGCCATCGCTGCCGTTGCCTGTTGATGAGAACAAAAATCGGGATGAATCACTTTAGAAATTTGTTCGCGCCACGCCTTAGCCGCCTTTTTACTACTAAAATGAGACGCATTAACCCCCAATTTTTTCAATCGGAGTTCTCCATCAAGTTCAGTTAAATAGAAAATATACTCACTCGCCCGTGAATTAAAATAGCCCGCTTCGGCTTCCTGCTTAACGTCCCCTTTTAACGAATGAACACATTCACCCGTGGATAACTGTTGCAGCTTTTCAACCTTCTCGCGAAACTCACAAATTGAATCTAATAATCCTTGCCAACTTCGACCCGACACATGAAGTTGACTCCATCCTTCTTCTTTAATCTGTCCCCGTACTTCATTAAAACTTCCTAATTTCTTCAATTCCTCTAAATCATTCACTTTCAACCAGTCCAAAAACATTCCTCCTTTAGTTTAACCCGCACTTTTAACTCCTCATCACCCTTAACAACTTGATTAACCTCACCACGCAACTAAACCCCTACTAAACTTTATTCCAGCAACGATCGCCTCAGAACATAAGTGTCCCGTTTTATAAACTTTTTCACAACTTTCCCCCGCTTAAGCGTTGATCCCTCCTCTTTCTTAAACCACCGATCCTGTTTCAATAGTATAGGGGCACACGAGAGAGAGGAGACACGTAAAAGCATCAAAAGATATCGTTTGCTCCCCGTGAGCCTACCCTTTTTCAACACAGGAGGCAAAGACATGCTCCCATAAAAAAAATCATCCAAAACGGATGATTTTTTACATGTAATCTAAATGAATATGCAAATCTCGAATCATAAAATGGCTTTTTCCTGCAGCCTTTGGCCCAATGATCACTCGATAATACGACTGATCACCACTCACCGAATTCATCGCAAGAAACTGTCCACTCATATAATGCCAATTTCCATGGGCCGTACTTTTGATACTATGTTCAACTTCTTGCACACGCCCTTCTTCCACATATTCAAGCCCAGCCCGGATGCTATCCTCCTCCATGCCTAAATAAAAGAATGAAACGGTGACTACATCTCCAACAGCGAGGGGCGCCAACTTAACTTCTAGCACATTTCCAAATTCCCCTTCATCAAACACTTCTAAGAGTTGGCCCTCTTCGTGGTATATCCACCCCTCGTTTCCTTTTTCCTTAAGTGGCGACGACAAACTATTGATATACTCTGATTGATGATGGAACAAATAATCTTTTCCCCCTTTACATCCAACCAATGATTGGCGATACAACAAGGTATTCGTTGTCATAAAATCGACGCCCATCTTCATCAATTCTTGCATCTTTTCATTTAAATCTACCGTCCAAGTCGCCACTAATACTCCCTGTTGATGGGCTTGATGGACTAACTTTTGAGTTACCTCTTTATAACGACAACTAATCGCCATTTTATACTTGGCACAGACTTTAATATTTTCCTCGTTGAGGTGTGCCAACCACTGTAAGGTCATCGCTTCCTCAAGTTTACGAATTTGCACCAACGTCTTTTTCGAAAAAGAAATAATGATGACTTGATGAGCATCGCCCCACTGCTTAATCAGACGAATCAATCGTGAAATACTAGACTCCTCGATTTCTTTCACCTCAATAACTGGTACAATCCCCCACGACTTACAGACGTCTAAATATTCTTCGAGCGTTGGGAGTTTAAGAGATGGATAGCGTTGAATTTGATGGCCGGATATGATGGTTAATTGTTGAAGTTCCTTTAAGGTGTAGTCACTAATTCTTCCAACACCATTCGTCATTCCTTCTAGGGTTGAATTATGTAAAATAACAAATTCCCCATCCTTCGTTTCATGAATATCACACTCTGCGCCATAATAGCCATAGCGTCCCGCAAGTTCATACGCGGGAATCGTATTTTCAGGAGCAATCGAACTTAGTCCCCGATGGGCAATCAGACGTGTTTTAGCTGGAACATGAGGCTTTGGTTGAGGCACGATATCTGAGCGGGATTTTCGCGTCTCACTTTTCACCTCGACATAAAAAAAGACCCATCTTTCTTCCCCGCCCCCTTCTTCTATTAATAATTCGCATAAAAGGGGGACATTAAAGTTAACAAAATGCTCCGTTAACGTTAAAAGAATGGCTCCATTTTTAGCGGGAGAAAGATTACAACTTTCGAAAACGGGTTGGTTATTCGATTGCACCCCTTCTACCCGAACGCGACAATTTTTCAAATTGACGATGTGTTCGTCCTGAATTAAAACCACCTCTAATACACATAGGTCTCGCGTAAAATCAAGCGTTACCTGTCTTTTTTCACGATCGGATAAATCGAGTCGCACAAATTTCTTATACATCCGGCATCTCCCCTTTATTGATACACGTTTAAAACATAACGTTCTCTATCTTATATATACCCACTTTTGTCCATGTTGTGACAAAAGATCGTCCATCTTCATCGCATGAATGACTCCTTAACGGAAATACTATCATTGGGTGTTAAACAAGTGAGGAGGATGTAGGCTATGCGAGATATCAGTGCTTTAAAAGGGAAAATTTTTAGGCATTTTAAAGGAGATTTATACCTCGTTGAAGACGTCGTCAAACATTCTGAAACGCAAGAGTTAATGGTATTATACCGGGCCCTTTATGGGGATTGTGGACGCTTTGTTCGTCCCTATGAAATGTTTGTAGAGAAGGTTCCTAATGGGAAAGAAAATCCAACAGGGCAAACCTATCGATTTGAGCTCTATACCGTTTCAAGCATAAAAAAATAAATCTATTGATCGCTCAATAGATTTATTTTTTTATTCCTTTAACGTCTCTGCTTTTTGTTTCGCCTCTTTTTTCGTTGGCAGGGCCACGTCCTTTTCTAATAAATAGTTTTGGATAAATAATTTATGTGAAATAGACATCACGGCCGAACGTAAAACTTCTGTTTCAAACGTAATCGTTGTCGCCGAATTAGGTTCAACTGTTTCCCGTGTTCCAAAAACGTATTGCAATGCCTGCTCTAACTCGACACAGAAGAAATCATAGGCTTGTTGGATCGGATAGAGGTTCGTTTGAACGGTAATCATTTGACAGATTTCTGTTAAGCTATAAACTTGCTTAAATAAACAAACGACAATCAGATAGGCCAAATGATTTTCTGTATATCGTCTCCCTACTGGCGGTCTTACGACGCGTTGCTTTACATAATTATTCAGCATGGTTGGAGTTAATAGTTTTTCATCTCTATTTAAATTTAGGGGTCCTAACAACTCCTCAATATAAGCAATCACCTGATCCTTATAAAGAGGAATAGTCGGTAATTCTTCATATCTTGGACAATGAAATTTTAAGATTTCTTTATGTTCCATGCAGCTTCCCATCCTTTTATTTGAAGATTGGGTGTTTTTTTATGACTTGAATTGCTACACATCCGGGACCTCCCTGTGCGGTGAAGACCGGAGTCAGTAACATGATTTCAGTTTCTACACCTTCTATTAATTTTTTTACCATTTGTTCCGCCTCTTTAGCAAGTTCTTCATGACATGCATGAGAGATATAAACTTTATAGTCTTCATTCACACCTTTTGCTAATAAATCCTCGCTAATCGCCTGAATCGCCTTTTTAAAGGTTCTTTTTGTTGAAAATTTTGTAAGACGTGTGGCATCTTCAGAAAGCGTCATAATGGGAACTAATTTAACGAGTCCTCCAATTTTTCCTACGAGCGGTGATAATCGTCCACCGCGAACAAGGTATTCAAAGTCCTGCGGAATTAGGAATGAGGTTGAGGTTTGAATAAGGGCCTCGATCTCATCAACAATAAGAGATTTTTTCATCCCTGTCTTCGCTAATGCGACGGCTGTTTCTACTAAGTAACGATGAGGTCCACATAAGGTCTTTGAGTTAATGACTGTGATTTGGTCCCCGTGGTCAACCATTGATTTTGCCATGCAGGCAGATTGATACGTTCCTGATAATCCGTCGGCTAATGAGATATTAATGATTTCCTCATCTGGGTATTGTTCATACATGTCGACTACTTCACCAATTGCGGGTTGTGATGAGCTCGGAACATGCCCCTCACCAATTAGTCTTACCAATTCAATTGTTTCTAACTGTTCAAATTCTTTATATGACTGCCCGTCTACTAGAACAGATAATGGACGCACGTCAAACCCTAACGATTGCGCCTCTCTTGTTGAAAAAAGTGTTGATGAATCCGATACAATCCTTACCATAAAAACCCCTCCATATTCAATAAAAAGCTGCAGACACCGCCTATTTGGACGAATAAGTGGAAAGCAATCGTCCTAGACACATGAAATGTGTTGGTGCGGTTGCCACACTTAATCGGACAAATGGTGTCTAAAGCTAGATTCAATAAAAAGCTGAAGACACCGTCTATTTGGACGAATAATTAAAACTCCATTACCCCCGATATCCTTCGCCACACCGTCCTGTTGTACAACCTAACCGTGTAACGGGCCCCTACAGCTTCAATTGGTATCCATAACAGACAACATTTGTTGAAAAAGATAACCCATGTTAAATGCTATAATCTATTAATTAATCTATATTATCTAGTTTTAAATACTATATAACTTAGATTACCATTAACCACTTATAAAGTCAACGGGTCTTCATCATCTTCCCTAAAAAAAATCACGGGCTTTATTCCCGTGACTTTAGCTATTTAACCCTTAAATTTCTTCCCTTAGTTGACGTACAAGATCGACAGGTAACCCGGTTTTACGTGAAATCGTTTCATCATCTAAAATATCTAATAAATTCTTAGCAATTTCTAAATCGCGTTGCATCTTTCCTTGTTCGATTCCCTGTTCTATTCCCTCGTCACGTGCTGTTTGTAGCCGGCTCGTTTCATCAAGTAAGGCCTTTAAGCGGGACTCGTAGTATAAACGGTATTTTTCATTACAGCTTAAGACAAGGAGTTCGTCCTTTGCCTCGCGAATCGTTTCATGTTGATGCGCCAGCTCATAGCTCACTTGACTTTCGGGATGTTTAATAAATTCAAGCCAAGCCTCCAATTGTGTTTTTATTTCTCCCGCATCTTGAATATCTTTGATTTTATCTAGTTCAATGAAATGAATTTCTAAAAGATCACTGAGTTGTTCATTTCGTTCGCGTTCCTTTAAAACGTAACAACTATGGTATTCGGCGGTATCAAGCAAGTCAAAAGATAAAAGATTAATACACACTGTTCGTTCTAATTTCTGATAAGGATTCCCACTCTGAAGTTGCCCGGAAAACAAACGACCCCAATAAAACAAACTACGTTCAATCATATTCCTCTCATCCGCCACCTGAACCTCAACATTTATGAGCTCCCCTTTATTGGTCGTCGCTAAAATATCTAAAGTGCCGAGTTTATCGTCTTTATATTGTTTATCAAGTGTCCGATCCTTAAAGGTAATTGAAGTAATTGGTTCATCTGGCATTAAGACAGCGTTTAAAAATGAGATTAACAGTTCTGGTTTTTTCTAAGCCCTACTATTGGAGGATAGCCAAGAGCTTTCGCTACTTGGCGCAGGGAACCCAAGCCCTAGCAGTTGAGGATATGTACGGGCTATGCCTCGTACGCCAGGGAACCCGTTCCCAAACAGTCCCTTGAACACAAAGTCCATGGTCGGTGGTAATAACACAGGTCCATTCCCTACTAGTTGAGGATAGCTAAGAGTTCGTTACACTCACTCCTTAGCGCAGGGGACCCACGATTTGGTAGACGGCGATGGTTAGGGTGATGAAGGCGATGTTAAGGATTAGGCATCTGGTGTATCGGTTGGTGATGGTTGGATCAAGTCCTAACAGGCCGATCATGATTGCAAGGCTGGCTAGTCCGAGTTGAACAATGGTTGGTGTTCCTCCGACTCCTATGAGCAAAACTGCGAATCCCCCAAAAAATAATTGTGCTTTTTTTAATTCGTTCAAAAAACTCTCCCCCTTCTCTCTTGTTATAAAGACTTCGATGGATATTAAAATGATCCTACTTACTTTTAAAAAGGGGACCTAATAAATAGGCGACCACGGCACAGAGGAAGACCCAGAGTCCAAAATGTAATATTTGATGGCGCACTATATTGACGACATGATGACATCTTAAAAAGTACATCACTCCTTGATCAAGGGTATAGGTTAAACAGAAACAACTTATTAAAAATAAAATCGCTCTTGATTTTCTCTTCATTCTCTACTCGCTCTCCCTATCAATGCTTTATCTCCTTGAAATGTATCATATTCCTGTCTATATTCCTACCCCTTTGTGCTAACTGGTCAATAACTGTTGCAGTTTGGACAAATTAGACCAAGTCTAAACCAAAACCACCCTCTTTTTTCCCCTAACTATTCAACTCATCTTGACAACCTGGCCCGTTAGAATTAAACTAAAACGATATTTTAATCGGAAGGAATGGTGCACTTGAAACAAGTTCAAACGATAACTGATATACTTTACGGAACTTTTGAGGTAGAAGCTGTTTTGGGCGAGCTCTTAACGTGTGATGCCCTCTTAAGACTGAAAAACATCCACCAAGGAGGAGGTGCGTTTCTTGTCAATCAAAATTGGAGCACGACGAGGTATGAGCATAGTGTCGGCGTCATGCTTTTAATCCGACTTTTAGGGGGAACACTTGAGGAACAAATTCTCGGGCTTCTCCATGACATTTCACACACGGCCTTTTCGCATGTAATCGACTATCTCATGGAGGAGGCGGAAGAAGATTACCATGAAAAAATTTACGAGGAAGTGATTGAGAGTTCACAAATCCCTTCTATTTTAAACAAATATGGAATGGACGCTAAAGCTCTTCTAACCATGAATAGTCTCCTACTCGATAGCCCGCTTCCTAATCTTTGTGCCGATCGCATTGATTACACCTTAAGGGACCTATTTCATTGCAAATTTATTAATAAAGATGAAATCCATTCGTTTATCAACGCTTTAACGGTAAAAGACAACGAGATCTGTCTCACTTCTCAATCGATGGCTGAGTGGTTTACTAAAGTTTATTATCGTGAGGTCATTGACTTCTTTATGGATCCCCTAAATATTTACGCCAATGATGCCCTGACGCGTCTATTAAAGCAAGCCCTCAAAAAATCTGTGATTACCCTTGAAGACTTCAAACGAGATGACGCATGGATTCTTGATAAAATAACCGCAAGCCAAGACCAGGACCTCCTTCAACTCCTGAAACAGATTAATTCCCACGTCATCCTCATCGAAGATGACTCCCAGTATGATATCTATCGTAAATCTAAACCACGAATGGTAGATCCCCTTCTATGCATAGACGGGATGGACCCTGTCCCAATCAGTACAGTATCGACAGAAATACAGCAATTGATTAAGGTAGCCCTCAAAAAATTACATCGCGGAACCTACTTAAAAGTGATTCCGTATTAAAAGATAAAGACTCGTCCAACAATTACGACGAGTCTTTATCTTTTACACCTATTCATACATTTACTTCGTAAAGCCCTACCAGCGGAGGATAGCCAAGAGCTTTCGCTACTTGGCGCAGGGAACCCCCTACTTATTTGTTTTGATGAGTTTGAGGGCATCTTTTAGTTTGATTGGGTTTCCGTATCGGAGGGTTGCCATGCGATAGATTTTCGTCGCCGTGTAGGCCACGACTATTGTTGAAAGGATTAGTAAAATAAACGATATACTGATTTCTAGGAAGGATACGCTCCCCATCGCAAATCGCGTTGGCATGGTCATAAATGAACTAAATGGAATAAATGAGGCAATTTTCATCGCGGAACTTTCAACGTCTCCCATTCCAAACATCGTGACAAAGAATACGATCACAAAGATCATAGTAATTGACGTGATACTCGAACTCACGTCTTCTGTTTTTGAAACGAGTGCTCCGAGCACACCAAAGATAAAGGCATAGAATAAATAACCCACTCCACCAAAGAAGGCAAAGATGATTAAGATATCATGCGGAATATCAAAAATTCCATCTAACATCGAATTCCAGGCCCCTTTATTCACTTGATAGGCAATCATTCCTGAAGCAATCATCAATCCAAATTGTATAAAACTCGCTAGGGCCGCAGCGATCACCTTTCCACAGATTAAACTCGTTGGATGAACACTTGTCACTAAGATTTCAATCGCTCGATTACTCTTCTCACTCGTTACTGACGTTGCAATCAATTGACCGTAGGTAATGATCATAAAATATAGACCAATAACGAGCAAATATGTATACGTATAATTATAAATTCCGTCTTTGCCTAAAATAGTCGTTTCTGACGTAATCGGAGCATTATAAGAACTTTCTAACTCCTCAAAATTTAACCCATGTTTAGCTGCATAATTCACACGATTAATCAATGATAACATCTCTGAAAAAATGGCCTCATTCGAATCACTAAACGTAGAGTTTTGAACAATGTAATCAAAGTTAGTAGAACTGTGCACAACAAATCCACCATCAACTTCTTCCTTTTCGATTAAGTCCTTCATCTCATCTTCACTATCCACGTCCACAAATTTCACAGATGGGAAAAACTCAGCTAAATAATCCGAATGAATCCATTGACCTTTATCTAAAATCGCCAAATGAGATTGTTCCCCATCACTTAAATCTTCCGCTTTTTCCTCTGAAGACGTCTCCTCTAATGAAGGAATCCATTGACTCATATCAAAGACAGACGGGAGCGACAGACCGACAATCAATAAAGCGGAGACAAGAATGGTTGTCAGCACGTAGCCCTTACTTTTAAAATAGTGAGTCAATTCAAAATATAAGACGGTTAAAAACTGTTTCATGCTTGATCACCTACCTCTAAGACAAAAATATCCGTTAATGTTGGTTCATAAATCGCAAACTTTTCAATATCGACATCGGTTGTTAACAGCGCCGATAATAAATCATTTTTCGTTTGATTGTTTATTAATTGTAAGACAAGGAACTCTTTTTTCATCTCGAAGACGTTGACTAAATCAGCAAGTTGTTCTTCACAGATCGCCTTTAAGTCGCTTAAAGAGTAGTTATTCGCACTTAAAATGAGTCGATTTTTTCCAAACTCTTTCTTAATGGCTTTTAAATTACCGGTTAGTGCAACCTCACCCTTGTTAATAATCGCTATTTCTTCACAGAACTCTTCAACGTATCCCATTTGATGAGAACAGAAAATCACTAACTTATTTTGCTGAATAAGTTCATTTACAACGTCTTTAAGAACTTGTGAATTAACTGGATCAAGTCCGCTAAACGGTTCATCAAGAATGACAATCTCAGGATTACACGTTAACGTCTGCGCCAATTGAACCTTTTGCTGATTCCCTTTCGAGAGCGTTTCTAGCTTCCTATTTTCATACCCTAAAACGCCTAATTTCTCAAGCCATTTCTTAGAACTTTGGATCGCCTCTTTTTTACTCATTCCCCTTAGCATCGCTAGGTAGACAAGTTGTTCTAAGACGTTCTTCTTCGGATAAAGTCCTCGTTCCTCAGGTAAATATCCAATTTGATGCTCACTCGGCTTAAACGGTCGGTTGTCTAATAAAATTTCTCCTGAATTCGCCTTAAAGACATCCATCAGAATCCGAATCGTCGTTGTTTTTCCTGCACCATTTCGTCCTAATAAACCGAGTGCCTTCCCGCTTTCCACCGAAAACGAAATCCCATGAAGAACTTCAGTCTCCATAAAACTCTTCCTTAAATTTTTAACCTCTAACCTCATACGCCCTCCTAAAATGTTCTTTTAACATCTTTTAGCTCCGTCTTAACTAATTGAAAAAAGTAGACATATTTTTTATCTACCTTTTCTTTTTAGAATCTAGGCTAAGACCAATAGCAACACCTAAACATAATCCGATAGCTATTTGATTTAATACTACACCAAAAATCAGCCCTATTCCTATAAAGATTGGAAAGTAATAACTATGGCCGATTTTTTCACCCGCATCTTCTTTAACACAGATTTTTTTCAAGATCATTCCCTCCCTAATAAATTATTAACGATAAGAATGATTATATCACACAAAAATATCCCGTTTATACCTATTTGTTCCAACTGGGCAAGATAGGAAGCCAACTGGGCATTATTTATTATCATCTTCAGTTAAAATCCATCATTTGATTGATGAAGCTTTGCTTCGTCTCGTACCGAGAAATCGCGTAAAAAAAGAGCTTATTATGAAGTATAATAAGCTCTTTTTTCTGCTCTTCACTAACATCGGAAATTTATTTAATTTTCTTTAAACGGCTTAATTCTTTTGGTTCTTTGGGTTGGTGAACAAACCATAAACTCGTACTGTTCGCTGATAACACCGCAATCGCGAAGCATACCATTGATAATTGTTTCAGTAAAGCTAATCCGATTTTTTTCATCTTTTCTTCCCCTATTCCGGGATGGCAATTAAAATACTCAAATGAAATTCATTCTCTGAGTGATTGATTACCATCTCTCCTCCATATTTATCTACAATGTATTGAATACTTGAAAGACCAATCCCGTGTTCCTCACGATCGGTCTTCGTTGTTTGAAGGCGATTGCCAACCATTTTAATCTCATTTACCTTAGAATTCACTAATTTAAATACCATAAAGCCATTCATAACTTTACACATCATATCGATATACTTCTCTTCTCGATCCCCCATCCGTTGACAGGCCTCGATGGCATTGTCGAGCGAATTCGCAAACAAGGCACAAATTTCAACATCTGACATAAAATCTAACTGACTAATATTAATTTGGTCATCAAATTCAATTCCGTATGCCCGACACAGGTGGAGTTTTTCACTTAAAATAATATCAAGTGCTTTATTTCCTGTATATCGAAACGTTTCAAATTCCTTGACTTGCCCCTCCAACTCGCTAATATATGCCTGCATCTCTTCTATCGTCGGCAAGTGCTTTAGACAAAGGAGATGGTTGTGCAAATCATGGTACACATGACGTAAGCGTTGATGAGCTTCCTCCATCCGATCATATTGTTGATAACTCGTTTGCATCAGTTTATTGATGAGTTCCACTTCAGACCGTTGCTTCTCATTTCTTATAATCATATTGATAATAAAAAATAAGGACCCAATAGAGAAAAGCATCAATACGGTAATCAACATCAGTCCCATTAGACTATATCGCTCATCTGCTGGGCGTGTAAAGTTATAACCATAAATCGCAAATAAACTTACTAATGTAGCCGTTACCGGAATCCCGATTAAAAAACTTTCTTTTAATTTAAAATTAAAGGACGGTTTACCCTTGTGCAAAACAATTAAACTCAGAATCATAAGCGATTTCGAAACAATCATGGCCTGTCCTCGAAATACAGGAGTACCAATCACTAAGGTCATATCTTCTAAATGATAAAACACAACTAGCACAATGACTGAAATTAACTCATACGCCATAAGAGCTAAATAAAATAACACCGCTACGATGAAACTATTTTTTAAAGAACCTTTGTACACCCCTTTAAACACAAAGATGCTCGCAACAATCATCCCCACCACCCGCGTATTGGGATCGATGGACACAATATCAATAAGCCCCATGACTAAAAATACGAGCATAAAAAGTTTTATATTCCTTTTGAAAGGGACCGTCGCATGTCCCAGGAAGTTGGCCGCTATTAAGAAAAAGCCCCAATCCATCCCAATCGTTACGTAATCTATTATCCGCCACAATGTTTCTTGACTCATCATCATTGATCTCCTAATAATTTTAACATAGATAGTTTTAAATCGCGTATCCGATGTTTACTCACAGGAACCTCCTCTTGTTGAATGCGAACCGCATTCGAAAGTAACCGATCAACATGTACTAAGTGAATGAAGTAACTTTTATGACTTCTAAAAAACGGATAGCCACTTAGCCTTCGCTCAAGTTCCGATAAACTCATTCGAATCTCATACGTGCGATTCGACGTATGAATCAAAACCCCAGGCTTTTTCGTCTCAATATATAAAATTGATGGAATATCAATTCGATAAAAGACTCCCCGATTCTGAATAAGTAAATGGGCATCCTGCCTTAACAATCGCTCCTCAATACACGACATCACATGCTTCAACACTTTTTTATCGTCCAATGGCTTTAGCAAATAGCGATAGGCACGAACGACGTACCCCTCCTGCATAAACTCCATCAACGACGTTAAAAAAATAATATCCACGGTTGAATCAAACGAACGAATTTCCTTCGCTGTTTCAATCCCATTTAATTGCCCCATGGTAATATCCAATAACAACACATCTAAAGATTGTGGATAAGAGGCTAATAACTCTTCACCTGATGAAAACTCATAAATCTCATAGGTTAACTCATACATTTTTAAATATTTTTCAACTAACTGTCGCGTCTTTAAACGGACACGTGCTTCATCATCACAAATACCAATTCGAACAATCATCCCATTCTCCCCTTATCCTCTCCTGTTACTCTACATATTCTAACATATTTCGCTTTCTGTGGCTACCTGTTCTATTTAAACAAAAAATCCCTTCTTTCGAAGAGATTTTCTTATTCTTTCTATTAAAAGAAACGATTTCATATCCGCAAAAACGTCCACTTCTATTTAATCCTCTAATACCCCACCTTCAATAACAAGATTATCCACATCAGCTGCTTCCCCATAAACAGGCGCTAACGTCTGTTCATACGCCTCATGGAAAAATTGTTCCTCACCTAACGCCTTAATCTCATCATTGATCCAATCTAGCAACTCTTTATTATCTTTATTCACCGCCGCTGCAATCGTATCAATATTACCTAAACTCTCCACTCCGACACTAAAGCCCTCATTTTCAAGCGCCCAAGCTAGAACCTCCGTATTATCCGTCGAAAGTGCATCCCCGCGCCCATCTAATAAAGCCCCATACGCTTCCGTATACTGATCAAACTTCAACAAATTAACTTCTGGATGATTTTGTGTAAAATACGTCTCCGCCGTTGTTCCCTTACTTACAATGAGCGTTTTGTTAGCGAGTTGCGATACATCTGTAATCAGTGCACGATCAGGAGAAACAACACCTAGTGCCACCTTCATATAAGGGAGCGTAAAGTTTACCTTTTCGGCGCGTTCTTCTGTTACCGTGAAGTTCGCTAAAATAATATCTACTTTGTTTGATAATAAATATTCTACACGACTAGCCGCCTCAACAGGTACATATTCAACCTCAACCCCTAAGTCCTTAGCTAATCGGTTTCCAAAGTAAACATCATATCCTTGATAATCCCCATTGGCATCCACGTAACCGAATGGTTTTTTATCACTAAAGACCCCTATGACTACTTTTCCACTCTCTTTAATTTCGCTTAATGAACGAACATGGGAATCATCCTTTCCACAAGCTGCCATAAGACCGAGACAAAAAACAAGACTTAAAATGCCTAATATTCGCTTTTTCATTTTCCATCCCCCTCTGATTCAAACGTAAACAGATTTAAAAACTGTTTGACACGTTCCGTTTTAGGACAAGTAAAGAAACTCTCCGGATCATTTTCCTCAATGATTTGCCCTTCGTCCATAAAAACAATTCGATGAGCAATAGCCCGTGCAAACTGCATCTCATGTGTCACAATGACCATCGTGCTTCCCTCTTTCGCCAACGATAACATGACATCCAAAACCTCACGAACCATTTCCGGATCAAGCGCCGCCGTCACCTCATCAAATAATAAAATTTTCGGTTGCATACAAAGCGCACGTACAATGGCGACCCGTTGTTTTTGCCCACCTGATAATTCCCCCGGATAAGCATCCTTTTTATGAAGTAACCCTACGCGTTCAAGCAACTGTAAAGCTTCTTCAACCACCTCCCTTTTAGGACGCTTTTGAGCTTTTACAGGACCGAGGATAATGTTTTGTAAAACATTCATGTGTGGAAAAAGCTCATAGCTTTGAAAGACCATCCCAATCTTTTGCCGCACCCGGGAAAGATCCCCTTTTTGATGACTAATTTGTTCACCTTCAAGCAAAATTTTTCCTGCCTGAATATCTTCTAATCCATTGATACAACGAAGTAACGTACTTTTTCCACAGCCTGATGGTCCCAAAACAACGACGACCTCTCCCGGATTAACCGAAAGAGAAAGCTGACTTAACACAGTGTGATCGCCATACTTCTTCGTCACTTCTGACATTTGTAATATGGGTTTCTCCATTTAAATCCCCTCCTTAACCATTCCAACGTTTTTCAAGGTGTGTCGCCCACTTCGAGATGGGATAACAAATTAAAAAATAGAGTAAAAAAATAACGCCATAAATCCAAAGGGGAGCACTCGGCGTCGTTAGGCGGGCAGACTCAATGATTTGCTGTCCAACTTTTACGACTTCCACGACCCCAATTAATACGATAAGCGATGTCGTTTTAATCATGCGTGTCACTAAATTGATTGTCTGTGGCAGAAGACGCCGCATCGTTTGTGGAAGAATGACATAGACATAAATTTGCCATTTATTTAAAGCTAAGGCTGCCGCAGTTTCATATTGATGCTTAGGTATCGATTCTAACGCCCCTCGTACTAGATCGCCCATTTCTGCAACTCCCCAAAAGGAAAAGACAAGGACGGATGCCCAAAAGCCTGATAAATTAATTCCTAACGATTTACTCAATCCGAAGTAAACTAAAAATAAGAGGACTAATTGTGGAACAATGCGAACTGTTTCTAAATAGACCCGACACATAAATTGCACCACTCGATTTTGTAACCTCATCACCATTCCCATTAAGAGTCCTAATATAATTGAAAGGCACACTGAAATTAAAGAGACTTGAATCGTGACGCCTAATCCTTCTAATAACCGGATAAAATTCCTTCCCTCGAATAAAATATTAATCCCTAACTCCTGCATATCGCACCTTCCTTTCTATAAAAGCAAGTATCAAAGAAATAGGTAATAATAAAATCAGATACGCTATGACAAGCATGAGCAACGCCTCATCCGTTTTATAGTATAAGCCGATTAACCCTTTCGCAACATACATTAAGTCGGCCAATGCAATCACGCTAAACACTGACGTTTCCTTAATTAAAAATATAATATTCGCACTAAATGCAGGAAGGGCAACTGCGATTGCCTGTGGTAACGTCACATACCAAAGGACCTGCCATTTCGTCAGCCCAATACTTAATCCTGATTCCACCTGTCCTTTAGGTATTGCCTCTAAACCGCTCCGAAAGGCCTCAGACATATAACTACTCCCCAAAAAAGTTAACCCAATGATTCCACATACCGATGAATTTAAAACGATGCCAAGCTTCGGTAATCCAAAATATAAAAAAAATAGCTGAATTAAAAGAGGAGTATTTCTTGAAAGTTCAATATATACGCCCACTATCCGTTTCAGGATCGGAACATTGTAGTAACAAATTAGACAACAAACAAATCCAATAACAATGGATAATAAAATTCCAATCCAAGCAATACCGAATGTCAATTTTGCTGCTTCCATATACATGGGTGTATACATTCTCACAAATTCAAAATCCATAGGCTCCCCCTCCTTCCTTCTCTCCTATCAGCATCAAGCCTATCGTAAGCTCATAACATCATATGACAAAACCACAGAATTAATGACAACAAAACATTTAAATATAAAGGCTCGTCACCGCTCGTCCCTGAGAAACTCTCCTCCTAATGGAATGCATCTCATTAAAACTGATGAAACCTTTTAATGTCCACCCTTTCATCAATGAAAAAGTTTAACTCCTTCCCCCTCAAGTTAGATGGACCACGCTTTAAAGAGAATTTTATAATTAACCCGAAAAAAAATTCTTTCATTGTATAAAAATAACAATTTTATCCATAACATAGATGTAAGTTTTATAACTTGCTCTTCCAAAACTCCTTATTTTATATACTCCCCTTTCTCTCCCAACTGACTCCCCCCTCAGTTGGGACTTTTTTTGTTATTCATAGAGGTTACTAGCAAACTTAACATATGGGTCAATCGCTATTGTTTCTAATCAAAAGCCGACCTAAACTTAACAACGATAAAACAACCTTCATTATTTATCGCTATCTCTTTTCTTAAAAAAGTCGCTTTCGTTGTATAAAAATAACAATTTTATCCATAACATAGATGTAAGTTTTATAACTTGCTCTTCCAAAACTCCTTATTTTATATACTCCCCTTTCTCTCCCAACTGACTCCCCCCTCAGTTGGGACTTTTTTTGTTATTCATATAGGTTACTAGCAAACTTAACATATGGGACGATCGCTATTGTTTCTAATCAAAAGCCGACCTAAACTTAACAACGATAAAACAACCTTCATTATTTATCGCTATCTCTTTTCTTAAAAATATTTCAAGCCAATTGAATAAACAGTAAAAATAAAGCCATAATAAAGTTGCAAGTAAAAACTTGCTGTTTTATAAATTATATAAACTCTTTCTTTTTCATTTCTCTTCCATAAAACAACTGACTCCCCCTCAGTTGTTTTATTTTTTTATTCACCTATAATTTTCACCTATTACGGTGTAGTTGAGGCAAAAGGCGTGTAAATCTCAATCCTTTTAATCAGATATAACCCATTATCCGGATAGGTACTACAAATATAACCCTATCACTACCGCTCATTATAATTAAAGGATAAGAACCTATGAATCACTCGAAATCTTTTTTCCATCATGAATCGCTTAAATTAAACTATCACTCAATCCTGTGACAATACTAGGACTCCGCATAAGAATCAATCCTAAATCATTCCTCCCATGACGAAAACATTCTATCTGAATTCTGAATCCTTGAGATCAAGGTTAATAAAAATATCCTGTTTCCTGTGTACCCTATGATGCCGTGTAGGACCTTAAAAATCTAGATTTATTTAATGCTTACTACTCTTTGATTGAATCCCCTCTTTAGTTAAAGGAGATCCCTTAAACTAAAACTAAAAAAAACTCCCATTCACTTATGAATTAGGAGTTCGTATCCATTTTCTTGTCTGGCAACTCTCGCATCACAGTGGTAAAGTTCAATAACTGTTCATTACCCTTGTGATTCCTCAGTTCTTTTCATTTTCCACCTATGATAACCGCCCGTTGTTGCCTTTCCTTTAATTCTCGATAAATAAAAAAAAAACACCCCGAAGGATGTTAATTGGCTATTTGGAGCGGGTGAAGAGAATCGAACTCTCACAGTCAGCTTGGAAGGCTGAAGTTCTACCATTAAACTACACCCGCATTTATTTATGGCCTAGCGACGTCCTACTCTCGCACTTGCGTACTACCCTCGGCGCTAAGGAGCTTAACTTCTGTGTTCGGTATGGGAACAGGTGTGCCCTCCTTGCCCTTATCACTAGACCTTCTGTCAGATCTTATCAATCTCACAAAACTAGATATCTTCTGCTTACTTCCTCTTGTCCGGCAACTCTCGCATCACAGTGGTAAAGTTCAATAACTGTTCATCACCTTCGTGATTCCTCAGTTCTTTTCACTTTCTGCCTGTGATAACCGCTCGTTTTTGCCTTTCCTATTTAGTTAAGTCCTCGATCGATTAGTATCAGTCCGCTTCATCTGTCACCAAACTTCCACTCCTGACCTATCTACCTCGTCGTCTTCAAGGGATCTTACTTCTTTCGAATGGGAAATCTCATCTTGAGGGGGGCTTCACGCTTAGATGCTTTCAGCGTTTATCCCTTCCACACGTAGCTACCCAGCTATGCTCCTGGCAGAACAACTGGTACACCAGCGGTGTGTCCATCCCGGTCCTCTCGTACTAAGGACAGCTCCTCTCAAATTTCCTACGCCCACGACGGATAGGGACCGAACTGTCTCACGACGTTCTGAACCCAGCTCGCGTACCGCTTTAATGGGCGAACAGCCCAACCCTTGGGACCGACTACAGCCCCAGGATGCGATGAGCCGACATCGAGGTGCCAAACCTCCCCGTCGATGTGAACTCTTGGGGGAGATCAGCCTGTTATCCCCGGGGTAGCTTTTATCCGTTGAGCGACGGCCCTTCCATTCGGTACCGCCGGATCACTAAGCCCGACTTTCGTCCCTGCTCGACTTGTTGGTCTCGCAGTCAAGCTCCCTTCTGCCTTTACACTCTTCGAATGATTTCCAACCATTCTGAGGGAACCTTTGGGCGCCTCCGTTACTCTTTGGGAGGCGACCGCCCCAGTCAAACTGCCCACCTGACACTGTCCCCTGACCAGCTCATGGCCACGGGTTAGAACCCCAGTAACACAAGGGTAGTATCCCAACAGCGACTCCTCCAAGACTGGCGTCCTGGTCTCTTCGTCTCCTACCTATCCTGTACATGTGTCACCAGTGCTCAATATCAAGCTACAGTAAAGCTCCACGGGGTCTTTCCGTCCTGTCGCGGGTAACCTGCATCTTCACAGGTACTATGATTTCACCGAGTCTCTTGTTGAGACAGCGCCCAGATCGTTACGCCTTTCGTGCGGGTCGGAACTTACCCGACAAGGAATTTCGCTACCTTAGGACCGTTATAGTTACGGCCACCGTTTACTGGGGCTTCAATTCAAAGCTTCGCTTGCGCTAACCTCTCCTCTTAACCTTCCAGCACCGGGCAGGCGTCAGCCCCTATACATCACCTTGCGGTTTAGCAGAGACCTGTGTTTTTGATAAACAGTCGCCTGGGCATTTTCACTGCGGCTTGCTTTCACAAGCACCCCTTCTCCCGAAGTTACGGGGTCATTTTGCCGAGTTCCTTAACAAGAGTTCTCTCGCTCATCTTAGGATTCTCTCCTCGCCTACCTGTGTCGGTTATCGGTACGGGCACCTAATAAATTATCCCTAGAAGCTTTTCTTGGAAGCGTGACATCAGCTGACTTCACCCTTTCGGGCTTTCGGCATCACAGCTCAATGTTTCGCCATGCGGATTTGCCTACATGACCACCTCACTGCTTACACGTGAATCCATTCACACGCTCAACTTAGCCTTCTCCGTCACTCCTTCAGTTTATTAAGTGGTACAGGAATCTCTACCTGTTGTCCATCGGCTACGCCTTTCGGCCTCACCTTAGGTCCCGACTTACCCAGGGCGGACGAGCCTTCCCCTGGAAACCTTAGGCTTTCGATGGATAGGATTCTCACCTATCTTTCGCTACTCACACCGGCATTCTCACTTCTAACCGCTCCACAGCTCCTTCCGGTACTGCTTCTCCGCTGTTAGAACGCTCTCCTACCACTGACACTTCGTGTCAATCCGCAGCTTCGGCGGTCCGTTTAGCCCCGGTACATTTTCGGCGCAGAGTCACTCGACTAGTGAGCTATTACGCACTCTTTAAAGGATGGCTGCTTCTAAGCCAACCTCCTAGTTGTCTGTGCATCTCCACATCCTTTTCCACTTAACGGACACTTGGGGGCTTCAGCTGGCGGTCTGGGCTCTTTCCCTTTTGACCATGGACCTTATCACCCACAGTCTGACTCCCGATCATATCTATCTGGCATTCGGAGTTTGATTGAGATCAGTACCCCGAGGTGGGGCCAGTCACCCATTCAGTGCTCTACCTCCAGTAGACTCTTATCGAGGCTAGCCCTAAAGCTATTTCGGAGAGAACCAGCTATATCCGTGTTCGATTGGAATTTCACCCCTAGCCACAAGTCATCCAAGCACTTTTCAACGTGCCCTGGTTCGGCCCTCCAGTCAGTGTTACCTGACCTTCAGCCTGCTCATGGCTAGCTCACACGGTTTCGGGTCTACAACATCGTACTCCTCGCCCTATTCAGACTCGCTTTCGCTTCGGCTCCGTCTCTTCAACTTAACCTTGCACGATATCGTAACTCGCCGGTTCATTCTACAAAAGGCACGCCATCACCCTTTAACGGGCTCTGACTAGTTGTAGGCACACGGTTTCAGGTTCTCTTTCACTCCCCTTCCGGGGTTCTTTTCACCTTTCCCTCACGGTACTGGTTCACTATCGGTCACTAGGTAGTATTTAGCCTTACGAGATGGTCCTCGTTGCTTCCGACGGGATTTCTCGTGTCCCGCCGTACTCAGGATCCCTTCCCTGCTTCACACAATTTCACCTACGGGACTCTCACCCCCTCCGGTTGGCCTTCCCAGACCATTCGGCTATCATGTTCAGTCATTTCTGAAGGTCCTTCTACCCCGGATTACTCCGGTTTGGGCTCCTCCCTGTTCGCTCGCCGCTACTTGGGGAATCGATGTTTCTTTCTTTTCCTCCAGGTACTTAGATGTTTCAGTTCCCTGGGTCTGTCTCCTCTATGGCTATTGATTCACCATACGGTGCTAGCGTATGACCACTAGCGGGTTTCCCCATTCGGATATCCCCGGCTCTTTGCTTACTTACAGCTCCCCGAGGCGTTTCGCCGTTTGTCGCGTCCTTCTTCGACTCCTAGTGCCTAGGCATCCTCCGTGCGCCCTTTATTACTTAACTTTTCTTCTTCAGAAGATATCTAGTTTTCAAAGATCAATCTCAGGAAAATCGAAATTCTCCCAAAACTAAACAGAACGTCTCTTTCTCCATAGAAAGGAGGTGATCCATCCCCACCTTCCGGTAGGGATACCTTGTTACGACTTCACCCCAATCATCTACCCCACCTTAGGCAGCTCCCTCCTTGCGGTTAGGCCACTGACTTCGGGTGTTGTAAACTCTCGTGGTGTGACGGGCGGTGTGTACAAGACCCGGGAACGTATTCACCGCGACATTCTGATTCGCGATTACTAGCGATTCCAACTTCATGTAGGCGAGTTGCAGTCTACAATCCGAACTGAGATTGGCTTTATGAGGTTTGCTCCACGTCACCGCTTCGCTTCTCTTTGTACCAACCATTGTAGCACGTGTGTAGCCCAGGTCATAAGGGGCATGATGATTTGACGTCATCCCCACCTTCCTCCAGTTTGTCACTGGCAGTCTCGTTAGAGTCCCCATCTTACTGCTGGCAACTAACGACAGGGGTTGCGCTCGTTGCGGGACTTAACCCAACATCTCACGACACGAGCTGACGACAACCATGCACCACCTGTATCCATTGTCCCCGAAGGAAACCCTCTATCTCTAGAGGCGTCAATGGTATGTCAAGACCTGGTAAGGTTCTTCGCGTTGCTTCGAATTAAACCACATGCTCCACCGCTTGTGCGGGTCCCCGTCAATTCCTTTGAGTTTCAGTCTTGCGACCGTACTCCCCAGGCGGAGTGCTTAATGCGTTAACTTCAGCACTGAGGTTCGACCCCCAACACTTAGCACTCATCGTTTACGGCGTGGACTACCAGGGTATCTAATCCTGTTTGCTCCCCACGCTTTCGCGCCTCAGTGTCAGTTGCAGACCAGGAAGCCGCCTTCGCCACTGGTGTTCCTCCATATCTCTACGCATTTCACCGCTACACATGGAATTCCACTTCCCTCTTCTGCACTCAAGTCAACCAGTTTCCAATGACCCTCCACGGTTAAGCCGTGGGCTTTCACATCAGACTTAATTAACCACCTGCGCGCTCTTTACGCCCAATAATTCCGGATAACGCTTGCCACCTACGTATTACCGCGGCTGCTGGCACGTAGTTAGCCGTGGCTTTCTCATAAGGTACCGTCAATTGATAGTCATTTCCTCCTATCACCTTTCTTCCCTTATAACAGAATTTTACAACCCGAAGGCCTTCTTCATTCACGCGGCGTTGCTCGGTCAGGCTTTCGCCCATTGCCGAAGATTCCCTACTGCTGCCTCCCGTAGGAGTCTGGGCCGTGTCTCAGTCCCAGTGTGGCCGTTCACCCTCTCAGGTCGGCTACGCATCGTCGCCTTGGTAGGCCTTTACCCCACCAACTAGCTAATGCGCCGCAGGCTCATCCATCAGTGATGCCAGGAGCATCTTTAAACTTTCGTCCTATCCGGTATTAGCGATCGTTTCCAATCGTTATCCCCGTCTGATGGGTAGATCACCTACGTGTTACTCACCCGTTCGCCGCTTCCCACCGAAGTGGTTCGCTCGACTTGCATGTATTAGGCACGCCGCCAGCGTTCATCCTGAGCCAGGATCAAACTCTCCATATTAGTTTTATTTCCTTAGCTTGCGAAATTTCTTTCGCTTAATGATTCTTGACGTTCTGTTTAGTTTTCAAAGAACTTCTTTCGCCTCTTGGCGACTTCTTTATCTTACCACATTCGACTTTTTCTGTCAAATGTTTTTTATCTTTTTAGTAAGAATTTGTGTCCGCCTCTCTTGGCGACTTTTCTATTTTATCAGGTTTAACTTCTTTTGTCAAACACTTTTTAACTTTTTTTGTTTTCTTTTCCATCGCCCTTTTAGCGACTCATTTATAATACCATTCCACTCATTTAATGTCAAACATTTTTTTGATATTTTTTAAAATTATCTTCTCTCTCATAAAATATGCACCAAACGTGTTATAAAAGCTAACACACTTAGTGCACGATATCAATTCTTTTTAACCGTAGGAATATTTTCTACCTTCCTTACATGATTAAGCTCTAACTAATTTTGCTACACACTCAATGTGCGCTGTCTGAGGGAACATGTCAACGGGTTGAACAACTTCCAATTTATAGCCTCCATCTATAAGAACACGCAAGTCTCTAGCAAGTGTCGAGGAGTCACAAGATACATAAACAATACGATCAGGGGCCGCCTCTAACATTGTATCTAATAATGATCGATCACACCCCTTACGTGGAGGGTCAACAACGATAACGTCAGGTACAATCCCGTTCTCAATCCATGCAGGAATAATTTCTTCAGACTTTCCTACAGCAAATTGGGTATTTTCAAAACCATTTAACCGGGCATTCATTTTCGCATCTTCAATTGCCTCAGGAATAATTTCAACACCATACACCTGTTTAGCATGCTGCGCTAAGAATAAGGTAATTGTACCAATTCCACAATATGCATCAAAGACAATCTCATTCCCCGATAATTGGGCATATTCAACAGCTTTTGAATACAATGTCTCCGTTTGAATCGGATTGACTTGATAAAAAGAACGCGGTGAAATAGCAAAACGAATTCCATTCATTTCATCATAAATATAAGGTTCCCCATATAAAATACGTGTCTCGTCTCCAAAAATAACATTCGTGACTTTAGGATTCACATTTTGAGCGATACTTTTAATCTTAGGGTATTTACTCACTAGCCTTTGAATAAGCAACTCACTATTTGGAATTTCATGCGTTCTTGTCACGAGCGTTACCATGATTTCTTCCGTTTTAAATCCTACGCGTACAATAACATGACGTAAAACTCCAAGGTTTAATGATTCATTATACGGATCAATCTCTAATTCCTGACACAATTGTCTCATTGTTTCTACAATTTGATCTGAGATATCTGTTTGGATTAAACACGACTGCATATTAATTATTTCATGGCTCCGTTTTTGATAGAATCCCGCTACCACTTTTCCATCCGCATACCCAAATGGAACCTGCGTCTTATTACGGTATCGACTAGGATTTTGCATTCCGATTGTCGGTAATACATTTGCATCTTCAATATGACCTATTCTTTTTAAATGATTAACCACTGTGTCATGCTTCATTTTAAGTTGTCCTTCATAACTTAAATGTTGAACTTGACATCCACCACATTGCTTGTATATTCCACATTCTGGTTTAACACGTTCCCCGCTCGTTACAAAATAATCAACTGCACGGCCAAAGGCATACGTTTTTTTTACTAATGTCACCTTCATATTGATTTCTTCACCGACAAGTGCATTAGCGACAAACACTGGAAATCCATCGACACGCGCTACACCTAATCCATCATGCGTTAAACTTTCAATCTTTACATCATAGTACTCATTTTTTTGAACCGGCACTATCTTCTTCGTCATTTCTATCACCTATACCTCTCGTTGTCATAAGAAGAGGGAGACGTATTGTCTCCCCCCCCTATTTATTGCCATACAAATGATTGCGTATTTTTATCATAGGCTCCCCAACTTGGATAATCGGAAATTTCCGTTGGTTTGATTGCCTGATCAACTTCTAAATAAGGAATATCACCTAAGGCTTCTTCTTCCTCCGCCGTCAAAACTGTCAACGCCTCAATGCGGGCATCAAAAGCTTCCTTTTCTTCTTTATAACGGTATTCATATTCACCTGTCTTCTTGTTGTAATCTTTTGGCATGACTTTAATGTTATTTTTAGCACGGTCGATGTTTTCCTGTGTTGGATATTCTTCAGCATGAGCAACGATTTGTTCGACGATATCTAATCGGTGTTGCTTATAATATTCCAATTCTTGCTCGCGGTTGGCATCAGTTAATGCTTTTACATCTCCAGTCGATACGACTAATTGAAATGAATACTCCTGTGATTTATCCCCAATCTCATCTAACATTTTTGTGGCTGTTGCCTCTGCCGCCGCTCGTGCAGTCTCAACATCTACTCCATCATTTACCTGAACGTTTACGTAAACAACGGGCCCTTGAACAGTTACCTTTACTTCATTAACCCCTGATTGCTGCGCCCCTTTTTCCTCAGCAGCCGCTATAACAGAGTCGCTAATTGACTCTAAATTTTCCGTACGGTACCCATACACCGGACGTCCCGCTACGGATAACGGATCTAAATAAAAATATTTTAAAAGATGAAATCCGAATAAAACTGTCAGTACTGCTAAAATACCGATATAGCTATAAAGTATTACCCGTTTTTTCGGTAATTTGGGTCCCTTAGTCGGTTCCTTAACTTCTTCCTTTGCCATACAGTCACTTCCTTTACTGTTTATTCACTCATTTTAAATATTCTTTATTATACCATTAAAATCCTGTAAAACCTAGTCAGATTAACATTCAGCAAAATGTTTTGCTAGTCCCCCCTGAGCCGTTTCACGATATTTCGCCATTAAATCAAGCCCTGTCTCTTTCATCGTTTGCATCACTTGATCTAATGTAATGGTATGATAACCATCGGTTAACATCGCATATTTAGCTGCATCATAGGCACGCTTTGCCGCAACCGCATTACGTTCAATGCATGGAACTTGAACATACCCATAGACAGGGTCACATGTCATTCCTAAATGATGTTCTAATCCAATCTCAGCTGCATATTCACAATGTAAATTAGAGGCACCTTTTAGAAAGGCAACCGCCGCCGCTGCCATTGAACAAGCTGATCCTACTTCCCCCTGGCATCCAACCTCAGCCCCGGAGATAGACGCATTTGTTTTAATTAAATTTCCTACCAGTCCCGCAACCGCTAATGCATCAATTAATTGTTCATCCGTATATCCTTCCTCTTCTTGTAAGGCAAATAAAACGCCTGGAATAACACCTGATGCTCCACACGTTGGGGCCGTTACAACAACATCTCCACATGCATTTTGCTCTGAGACAGCCAATGCATAAGAATAAATTAAAATAGATAATTCTCCCTTATTTGCCTTTGCCTGTTCATAAAAATTTTTCGCGCGACGTGGATAATTTAGTTTCCCCGGCAAAGTCCCCTCAGCAACTAGACCATTCATCAGTGTTTCACGCATTATTTTAAGAATTTCTCCTAGATACTCCTTAATGTCTGGTTCATATTGATAAACATAATCTGATAACGTCCAATTATTTTTTCTACAAACTTCTAACACCTCATTCATGCTCGAATGTGGATAAATAGTTGGGACTTCATCTCGAGCCTGACCCTCTTCAATGATCGATCCCCCACCAATTGAGTAAACAGTCCATGAACCTAATTCTTTCTCGTTCTCATCATACGCAATAAACTTCATCGCATTCGGATGAAAGGGACGAAAATCTTCTGGCTTCCACGTTATTTTAACTGGTTTAGGCTCCATCGTTTTTATAATAATATAATCCGTTAAATGACCCTCACCTGTTGCAGCTAAACTACCGTATAAAATGGCCTCAAAAGACGCCGCTTCCTTATAACGATTCATAAACACCTTTGCCGCTCGTGCGGGTCCCATTGTATGAGAACTAGATGGCCCATTCCCTACTTTATATAATTCACGTAAACTTTCCATACTTTTACCTCACTCCTTAACTCACTTAAACACTCAGATAAACTTATTATGAACCTAACTCAATTTTTAATTCTAACATCGCATCTCGAAGCGTTGCTGCTGTTTCAAAATCAAGTGCTTTCGCTGCTTCTTTCATTTCACGCTCTAATTTTTTCATTAATTTTTCTTTTTCTTTACGAGACATCTTCGTATCATATTTAGCCTCTTTTTCTACAACCTCTGTTGCACGAATAAGATCTCGAACATCCTTATGGACAGTCATTGGAATAATACCATGATCCTCGTTGTATTTTTCCTGAATCTCACGACGTCGCGCTGTCTCATCCATGGCGCGTCGCATTGACCCTGTTATTTTATCTGCATATAAAATAACACGTCCTTGTGCGTTACGGGCAGCACGTCCAATTGTTTGAATAAGGGAACGGTCACTACGTAAAAATCCCTCTTTATCCGCATCTAAAATCGCAACTAAAGAAACTTCAGGAATGTCAAGCCCCTCTCGTAAAAGGTTAATTCCAACTAGCACATCATAAGTTCCAATACGTAAATCGCGAATAATTTCAATACGTTCAAGTGTTTTTATTTCTGAATGTAAATAAGCCACTTTAATTCCTAATTCTTTTAAATAATTTGTTAACTCTTCAGACATCTTAATCGTTAACGTCGTCACAAGAACGCGTTCGTTTTTCTCTATACGCTTATAAATTTCACTGACTAAATGATCGATTTGCCCTCGACTTGGATGCAATTCAATAACCGGATCCAATAATCCAGTTGGTCGAATAATTTGCTCAATAACCTTATCCGTGCGGGCCAGTTCATAGTCACCCGGCGTCGCCGATACGTAAATGGCCTGATGAATTTTATCCTCAAACTCATTAAATTGTAATGGGCGGTTATCTAACGCTGATGGCAATCGGAATCCGTGATTAACTAACGTCTCTTTACGAGCGCGATCCCCATTGTACATTCCCCTTACCTGTGGCAACGTCACGTGCGACTCATCGGCCACTAACAACCAATCCTCAGGGAAAAAATCAAGTAGACAATAAGGTGTTGCTCCACGTTCACGTAACGACAATGGACCCGAGTAGTTTTCCACACCTGAACAGAATCCCATTTCAGCCATCATTTCTAAATCATATCTTGTTCGTTGCTCAATCCGTTGAGCCTCGAGTAACTTACCCTCTGATTCAAAATACTTCACTTGTTGCTCAAGTTCTTCTTCAATATTTTTTAACGCAATCTTCATTCGCTCTTCTCCGGTTACGAAGTGTGACGCTGGGAAGATGACAACATGTTTACGTTCACTTAAGACTTCCCCTGTTATCGTATCAATTTCGCGAATACGGTCAACTTCTTCCCCAAAAAACTCTATTCGGATTGCATTCTTTTCAGTTGCAATCGGTAAAATTTCTACAATATCGCCACGAACCCTAAATGTTCCCCGGTGAAAATCAATGTCATTTCGTTGATATTGGATTCGAACTAATTCATTCAACAAATCATTTCGTTCCATCTCCATTCCTACACGAATAGATACCATCATCTTTTTATACTCTTCAGGGTCCCCAATCCCGTAAATACATGAAACTGAAGCAACGACAATAACATCATTACGTTCTAAAAGCGCTGCTGTTGCAGAGTGACGTAGCTTATCAATTTCATCATTGGTCTTGGCATCCTTTTCGATAAACGTATCCGATGAAGGAACATAGGCCTCCGGTTGATAATAATCATAGTAACTCACAAAGTATTCGACTGCATTATTCGGAAAAAACTCTTTTAACTCACTATAAAGTTGTCCGGCTAACGTCTTATTATGAGCCAAAACAAGGGTTGGTTTATTTACCTGTTGTACGACATTCGCAATTGTAAATGTTTTCCCTGTCCCAGTTGCACCTAATAAAACCTGTTCCTTAACACCGGACTCTATATTTTCTACTAATGATTTAATTGCCTGTGGTTGATCGCCGGATGGCGAATACTTTGAGACAATTTCAAACTTACCCTTTTTCATAAAAAGTCACCTCGCATGAACTCATTATACCACCTTTTTCAACTAAGAACTAAAGTAATTCTATGGACCTTACATTTAAATACAATCAATTTCTCCTCTTTCCAAATAAAAAAGAGGGGTCTCCCCCTCTCTATTAAGTATTCTGTAAAACTTCTAATGCCTTTTTAAATTGTGTATCAAATGCCTTATCTCTAATTTTATCTCTTAAGGCTAATGTTAATTGACTCGCCGTCTTATTATCAATGATACCTGTTTCTGCTATATTATTATCCTTTTGAAACTGTTTCACTGCTGATACTGTCGAATCATCAAAATATCCATCCGTTCGGTCAACTGAATAACCGAGCGTATTTAAAATATTTTGTGCATTTGCGATGGCCGGGTTTACTTGATCAAACTCCAACTCTTTTCCATTCTCGAGATACACTTGATAATAATTATAAAATTCAGGTGCTTCAACTTCAACGGTTGGGGTTACCCCTTTTTCATTAATCCAATTATTATCTGGTGTTTTCCATACTTGGGTCGTAATCTTAAGTGATGAATGATCATCAAGTGGCATCGATACCTGCACAGTTCCCTTTCCATATGATGTTGTTCCGACTACCTCATATCCACCCGCTTCTTTCATCGCGGCAGAAAAGATTTCAGAGGCTGATGCGCTTCCCTCATTAATTAAGGTAACAACCGGATAGTTCTTACCTTCACTTTCCGTTTCATAACTCACTGAACTTCCATCTCGCGATTCAATCGTTGTAATCACTTTACCCGGCGGTAAAATATAATCGACCATCTCGACCACGCTCGTTAAATATCCTCCGGAATTATTTCTTAAATCAACAATGAGGCCTGTCATCCCTTGCCCCTCTAATTCCTCAATTGCGGTTTTAAATTCCTGTGCTGTATTTTCACCGAATGTTGTAATTTGAAGATATCCAATTGCCTGACCCTCTTCTGTGATTAACTCAGATTTAACTGTCTCTTGATCAATGGCCTTACGCGTTACCTCAATATAAATTAAATCAGGATTATCATTGCGAGATATTCCCAAAGTTACTGTTGAGTTCACAGGGCCTTTAATCTTATTCGTGACTTCCTGCAACGTTTGACCCACTACATTTTCGCCATCCACTTCAACAACTAAGTCATTCGCTAATATTCCAGCCTCATCCGCCGGCGAATCAGGGAATGGTGAAACAATCATTGTATACCCATTGACAGTGGTCACCTCACACCCAATTCCTGAATAAGTATCCTCTAAATGCTCCACAAAATTTTCGTAATCCGTCATCGTAAAATAAGTTGAATGTGGGTCGTCTAAGGCATTAATCATTCCTGAGATGGCTCCGTCAATTAACGCCTGACTATCGCCCTCATAAAAATAATGATAGGATTTGAGTGCCTCATATACCTGATTAATTGAAGCAATCTCCCCATAATTAGACGGTGAGATAATAGAATCTGATTTCTTCTCTGGAAAAATCAATGACAATAACAAAGTCACCACTGCACCTAAACAAAAGCTTCCAATCAGTAGAAACCCGTTTTTATGCTTCATATCATCACTCCTTTTTTTATTTCATAATCTCTATCCTGTAATCATCTTTCATATGTGAAATTCGTCGGATGTTTTAGTATAACTCCTATTTTACCAATTTTTATATTCTTTGTCATTCCAAGAAAATAGGATAAATTCACAAATCCTGCAATTCAAACCATTTACCCATTTTTTCTAACCCTTGTAATCACTTCAAGTTTATGGATGCATTCTAACTGTTCAGTCAATCATTTAATGAAGATTAAGCATCCTTATCTAATCAAAACTGGATGTTCCTATGAAAAGTCGCTTTTTACTTATATAGTATGGAACAATTTATAAATTTATTTCATTTTAAAGATGATTTATTACAAATGACTACGTTCGATCCCTCATCGATTAAATAAAAAAAGTACCTCATTGAGAAATAGGCGTCGTCTTTTTGAACGCTCTATATTCTCAATTCAAGGGTACCTTTTTATCTCACAACTTTGGCGAAAATAATCGTCATAATCTTATACTAACATCTGGCACGCCATTAAAGCCCCTACCATGATGATGGGAAATTAATATATTTTCTTGGGTTAACGGCATGTGGATAATTATAATATCCTTCATACATTTCAAAATGTAAATGCGCTCCAAAGGAATTTCCTGTATTCCCCATCGTTCCTAATTGGGTTCCTCGTGCAACTTGTTGCCCAACTGAAACATACGGTGCTGAGTGCATGTGAGCATATACAGTTGTCATTGTTTTCCCATTGATATTGTGAGTAATCATTACGTGATTTCCATATGCACTATGCCAACCTGCACGAATAACAGTTCCCGCTTGTGCAGCATACACCGGCGTTGATGTATCCCCATAGTTGGCTAAGTCAATTCCCGTATGGTTACTATAACACATAAATTCGCAACTTACATATCCACGGGCCAATGGAATCATAAACCCTGATCCCGTAACAACCCCACCACTTGAAGAACTGCCATTACTTGAAGAGTTTCCTGATGATACAGGAGGCGGTGGTGTCTGCTCTAAAATTTTCTTCTGCTCTTCAGCAATTTCAATAATTTCTGAAGCTGATAAACGTTCACTTTCTAATTCTTGCATTTGTTTAGCCAAGTCACGTTTTTGTTGCTCTAACTTTTGTTGATAAGCGTCTAACGTTTCACGTTCCTTCTCTAGCGAATCCTTGCTTTCAGCTAACTCCTGTTGTTGAACCTTCAAAGTCGCAAGTAACGCTTGCTGCTGACTGACTAAAAGACTTAGTTCATCCATCGATTGAGCATCGCTTTGTGCAAAGTGATTAATGACACGTAATTGGCGAATAAAATCAACTAAACTGTTAGATTCAGATAACATCTGTAACACTAAATTTCCACGTGAAAATCTCTGTGACATATGCATTCTTTGCGCCACAACTTTTTTTAAGGCTTCCACCTCTTCATCTAATCTTTTAGCTTCCTCTTCACCTGACTTAATTTCAGTTTCTTTTTGGGAGATTTTCTTCTCAAATTCAGAAATCGCACTTTCTGTTTGTGAGATTTTCTGAACAGTTGTCCCCATATCCCCCTCAACAATCTCTATTTCATCTTGAAGTTTGGATTCTCTGCCCTTAATTTCAGAAATTTGGTCTTGCGCCTCACTAATAATAGCATTACATTCTTCCTTCGTTTTACACGATTTCGATGCCTCTACTATTGTGGGCATCGTAGGAATCAATCCCAACGCTAAAGACAGGCACAATCCCATTTTTATAAATGGCTTCTTCATCTCCTATATCCCTCCTTTTTCAATAACTCTATCTATTAAATTTTTAAAGAATACTTGATGACTGCGAAGAAACTACCAAGTAGACTGATGACGATTGACATTAATCCGACAATTGTTCCTAATTCATAAACAGTTGGGAACGGTGTAGCCATTTGAAGCATTGGAATAACTAGTACTCCTCCAAAAATATGATATAAAAATTGGTAACCATACATCGTTAGCAAAATAGGAACGACAGCCCCTAAAACACCGATAATAACACCTTCAATTAAAAACGGAACCGTCACATGAGCAACTGATGCACCTACTAGCTTCATAATTTTCAATTCATTTTGACGTGCATAAATCGTTAATTTAATTGTATTTTGAATTAAAAATACTGCTAATACGAGTAAAATCAAAACAATAACTGATAACGTTTGACGGATGATTGTTGTAATATTGGTAAAAGCAGATAACTCTGATTCTTCACCGTAATTCACGTATCCAACACCATCAATTTCCTTAATTGCCTTCGCTACCTCGTCAACATTTTTCACATCGTCAACCGAAACAATGCCTGTATCGGGTAATGGATTTCCATCACTTGTATTTTCAAAAAAGTCTGCTAACTCAGGATCATTCTCACCGATTCGCTCAATAAACTCCGTGTATTCTTCCTCTTTGGTTATATGATTAACTTCCGAAACGTGCGCTTGAGACTGTATTGCTTGAATCGAGGAAGCAATTTGCTCATCCGTCGCATCTTGAGAAAATTCAATAAAGATCTTAATTTCGTTTTCAACCTGTTCTGTAAAATTTTTAGTATTGTAAGCGAACAGAACGAAAAAAGAACATAAGCTAAGAGTAATAGTTAACGTTACAATTGATGAAATGGACATAAATAAGTTATTCCAAATATTTTTAAATCCATCGCGAATGTAGCGAAAAATTTGTCTAATTATTTTCATAATATCCCCTCACTTCATCGCTAAATATAGTCCCATGATCGATCGTCACTACACGACAATCTTGGCCAAATATTAATTCATGGTCATGAGTTGCCATGATGACCGTCTTTCCTTGCTTGTTTAACTCTTTCAGAATATTAACAATTTGTATTGAATTGTCTGGATCTAAATTTCCCGTTGGTTCATCAGCAATAATAATATCTGGATTATTCGCAATAGCGCGTGCAATCGCTACACGTTGTTGCTCTCCTCCTGACAATTGGTTAGGATAAAATAATAATTTTCCCTCAAGACCAACTAACGTTAATGCATCGAGTGCCTTTTGGCGAACCTCCTCCTTAGGAAGGCCAATAGCCTCTAAGGCGAACGCTACATTTTGATAAACGGTCATTTTTTTTAATAATTTAAAGTCTTGAAAGACGACACCTATTTGCCGACGCAATTTAGGAATTTTAAAGCGACTTAGACGAGTAATTTCAATTCCATTAACCTTAATTTCTCCACCTGTAGCTTTTTCCTGACAATTAATCATTTTTAAAAAAGAAGATTTCCCGGCACCACTCGGTCCAATGACGAATAAAAACTCGCCTGATTCGATTTGAATATTTATATTATGAAGTCCGATAACTCCATTTGCATACTTTTTACTAACGTTTGTAAATTCGATCATTATCTTCCCACCTATCTCTAAACGTCTTTTTTCATTATAGCACAACTATCTGACAGTTTCATTTTCAATACGCCAATTCCCAACAAATACTATCCTAACCATTGCCCCATATTTCATCCCTAATCGATTTCCATTTTAACATAATCGCATTTATCTTAATATAAAATGTCGAATAATTGATTTATATTTCATCCTTTTTTACACCCTTTATACATAATACTTAATTATTTACATAAAAAAAGTGGAGGGTCACCTGATAGGTGGCCTTCCACTTTTTAATTAGGATAAACTAAATGTTTATCTTCAATTTGGTTTAATGTATTTTCTAAAAATGCGTTTGCTTCATATTTAGCGGCCGGTAAATTCATATCTAAATAATTACCACAATCTCTAGCACTTGCTCCCGGAACTTCCCCTTCATAATTCGCAATAAAATTAAAAGTTTCTGTAATAAGGTTAACCACGTCACGTGAATCTAAATCACCTTTTAAAATTAAATAAAAACCTGTTCGGCACCCCATAGGCCCAAAATAAATCGTTTGATCCGCTGCTTGCGGATGATTTCTTAAGAAGGTAGCAGCTAAATGTTCAATCGTATGAATTTCAGCCGTATTCATGACAGGTTCTCGATTCGGAAGTTTAGTTCGAATATCAAATGTTGTAATAACCTCTTCTCCAACGACATCTTTTCGTGATACATAAATTCCACGTAATAAATCTTCATGATTGACTGTAAAGCTCGGAATTTTTTTCATAAACGGTTCACTCCTCTTAAAGTTAATCTAACGTGCCCTTATTATACACTCTACCGTTTTTTATAACCATCCCAAAATGCACTTATCCACAAAATACCACTGTTATAAACTTTTTCTTAAATAAGCATCAATAAATCCATCTAAATCCCCATCCATAACTGCTTGTACATTTCCAACTTCATATGAAGTACGGTGGTCTTTTACTAATGAATAAGGATGAAAAACATAGGAACGGATCTGACTTCCCCATCCAATATCTTTCACCTCACCACGAATTTTTGCTAACTCCGCTTCTTGTTCCTCTAGTTTTCGTTGATAAAGCTTAGACTTTAACATCTCCATGGCAGCTTCACGATTTTTAATCTGTGAACGTTGATTTTGACAGGTCACAATTGTATTCGTTGGTAAGTGGGTAATTCGAACAGCAGAATCTGTTGTATTAATATGTTGTCCTCCAGCCCCACTTGCACGGTAAGTATCTATTTTTAAATCCTCGCTACGAATTTCAATATCAATATCACCAGAAAACTCAGGCATTACATCACACGAACAAAAAGAGGTATGTCTACGTCCACCTGAATCAAAAGGTGAAATACGTACTAAACGATGAACCCCACGTTCCGCCTTGAAGTACCCAAATGCATTTGTTCCTTTAATTTTGATCGTCACACTTTTAATTCCCGCTTCTTCTCCTACTAAGTAATCTAAAACTTCCACTTTAAATCCTTTTCGTTCAGCATAGCGTGTATACATACGATAAAGCATCTCTGCCCAATCTTGAGATTCTGTTCCTCCAGCACCTGGATGTAACTCTAAAATAGCATTATTACCATCATATGGGCCACTCAATAAAATTTCCAATTCAAAGGCGTTCAATTTTTCACTCACCTCATGAATTTGTGCCTCAAGTTCTGACTGTAAATCCTCATCGGCCTCTTCTAAAATTAACTCAAAAGCAATTCCAAGCTCTTCTACTTCCGATTGTAAATTATAAAACGAAGAAATCTTCTCCTTCAATGCATTAGCCGCATTAATAACCTCTTGCGCCTTTCTTCGATCGTCCCAGAAACCAACCTCTTGCATTGTTTGTTCATATTCTTTTATTTGATTCTCTTTTTCAGCTACGTTTAATGACTCTTTAAACTGTAAAATGCGCTCAGACATTTTCTTTATTTCAGATCGTATTTCATGAATTTCCATTCTAATCACCTCTTTTTATTCGCTATAATCTCACTTTTACGCGCTAAGAAGCAGTGACTTTTAATATGATCAAAAATCACTGCTCCCCCGATATACGTTATATACGATACTTGTCTTATCAACTACTCATTTTGACCGCAACAATGCTTATATTTTTTCCCACTTCCACACGAGCATTCTTCATTACGACCTACCTTTTTAGACACGCGTGTCAATGGACGTTTCTTCTCATCTTTTGGTGCATTAGTCGCCGTTGGCTTAGCTACGTCTTCGCGTTGTAAATTTTGACGAATTTCAGCTCGAATAATATAGCGTGTTACGTCATCCTCAATACGTTCAATTAAACGATTGAACATTTCAAATCCTTCACTTTGATATTCATGTAATGGATTAATTTGCCCATATGAGCGTAAATGAATTCCCTGACGTAAGGCGTCCATCGCATCGATATGATTCATCCAATGAGTATCCACTACACGTAACACAATAACCTTTTGGAATTCATGGAAAACAGACGCATCAATCGATTTTTCTTTTAGGCGATAATCTTCTTTTACAAGATTAGTCACATATTCAATTAATTGCTCCTCTGTTTTCCCTTCAATAGCTGCACGTGTTACTTTATTAACAGGGAAGAAGTTAGTATTTAGATAAACAAGTAATCCTTCGTAATTATACTCTTGTTCTCCCTTTGACTTCTCGTGCTCAGAGTGTGAGAAGTTATGAACTAATCGTGTAACCGATGAGTTTACCATTCCAAAAATAATATCGGTTAAATCTTCTGTTTCTAGAATATCTTGACGTTGTCCATAGATAACCTCACGTTGACGGCGAATGACATCATCATATTCTAGTAAGTTTTTACGCATATCATAGTTATTACCTTCTACGCGTTTTTGTGCCGATTCTACTGCCTTTGTAACCATTTTGCTCTCAATTGGCTCATTTTCATCCATACCCAATTTATCCACCATTGCATGCATACGATCTGATCCAAATCGGCGCATTAATTCATCTTGGAATGACAGATAAAAGCGAGTATATCCAGGATCTCCTTGACGCCCCGAGCGTCCACGCAATTGGTTATCAATACGACGAGATTCATGGCGCTCCGTCCCAATAACGGCCAATCCACCTAATTCCTTAACTTCATCTGTTAATTTAATATCCGTTCCTCGACCCGCCATATTGGTTGCAATCGTGACAGACCCTTTCTTCCCTGCATCCATAATAATTTCTGCTTCGCGTTCATGATTCTTCGCATTTAAAACGTTGTGCGGAATTCCCTTACGCTTTAATAACTGTGAAATATACTCCGATGTCTCGACCGCTACAGTTCCAAGTAAAACTGGCTGTCCCTTTTTATGGCGTTCGATTACATCTGCAACAACGGCATTAAACTTAGCATTCATATCCTTATAAACTAAATCTGGTGCATCTAAACGGGCAATCGGACGATTAGTCGGAATTTCCACGACCATCATATTATAAATATTTCGGAACTCTTCCTCTTCTGTCTTCGCTGTCCCTGTCATTCCTGATAACTTACTATATAATCTGAAAAGATTTTGGAACGTAATTGTTGCTAACGTCGATGTTTCTTGCTTAATTGAAACTCCCTCTTTTGCTTGAATGGCCTGATGTAAACCTTCAGAGTAGGCACGTCCCTTCATTAAACGACCTGTAAACTGGTCAACAATCACAATTTCGTCCTCTTGGATAACATAATCCACATCGCGCGCCATAATGTAATTTGCCTTTAATGCATTATTGATATGATGTAACAACACTGCATGTTTAATATCGTATAAATTATCAATTCGGAAAGCTTTTTCCGCCTTCTCAATTCCTCCCTCATTTAATTGGATATTTTTCGTTTTAATATCAATTGTATAGTCTTCTTCGTCCTTTAAACCTTTAACAAAATGGTCAGCGTGTACGTATAAATTAGCCGTACGTTTCTGCCCACCTGAAATAATTAATGGTGTACGTGCCTCATCAATTAAGATTGAGTCTACCTCATCCACAATGGCATAATTTAATTTACGTTGTACCATTTGCTTTGCATACAACACCATGTGATCACGTAAATAGTCAAAACCTAGTTCATTGTTTGTTGAGTAAGTAATATCACATGCATATTGCGCCTTTTTCTCTTCTGAAGTCATCCCCGTTAAATTTAAACCAACCGTTAAGCCCAGCCATCGATAAAGCTCTCCCATCTCGCGCGCATCACGGCTTGCTAAATATTCATTTACCGTAATAATATGAACACCTTTTCCATCTAATGCATTTAAGTACGCAGGCATAGTTGAGGTTAATGTTTTTCCTTCCCCCGTTTTCATCTCGGCGATATTTCCACCATGTAAGGCAATCCCACCAATAATCTGAACCTTATAAGGAGTCATTCCTAAAACGCGTGTTGACGCCTCACGAACAACCGCAAATGCCTCAACTAATAAATCATCTAACGTTTCTCCCTTTTCAATTCGTTCTTTAAACTCTAAAGTTTTATGTTTTAATTGCTCGTCTGTTAGACCTTGCATATGAGGTTCTAACGCAATGACCGCATCCGCTATTTTATCCGCACGCTTTAATACTTTTACACTTGGATCTAACATTTTCTTGATTGCCGAAATCATCATCATCGCTCCTTGTCTATGTCTTACTAGGCTTATACTAGCTAATACTCTGTTATTAACATAATGTTACCACTTTTGACTAAACATGTACACAAAAAAACCTGTTCGGAACATAACTTTACCTAATTTTTGTCATTTCATTCGGGAGATTTTCTCTAAAACCCTACATCCCCACAGAATCTATCATTTTTCACAAGCATAAAAAAAGACTACCGCGTAAGATAGTCTTTTTTGTTAATTCACTATTATTAATTATTCGTCTCAATCACAGCGTATTTTCCATCATTACGACGATAAACGACACAAACAGCATCAACAGCCATATCACGATAGACATAGAAGTCATGTCCTAATAATTCTAATTGCATAATTGCTTCTTCAACGTCCATTGGTTTTAAATGAACATTTTTAACTTTGTACGGTACTTCATCTTCTTCGTTATAAACCGTATCCGGATCATCAATAGTAATGAAGTAATCGCTAATACCCTCACGTTCACGAATTTTTTTGTTTGCTTTTGTTTTGTGACGACGAATTTGACGTTCTAATTTATCCACAACAAGATCAATCGCTGCATATAAATCATCACTTTCTTCCTCTGCTCGTAGGATGAACTGATTCCCTGGAATAGTCACTTCTACTTTCTGAATCACATCATAGATTTTAATATACACGCGAGCCTCTAAATCCGGATTTGTAGGTAAGAATCGTTGTAAGCTTCCCACTTTTTCCTCGATATAATTTTTAATAGCATCTGTTGCGTTGAAACGATTAGCTCCCCTAATTTGAATTCTCATTAGAATCACTCCTATCTATCTGATGTACCTCTATTATAATATAAATCCTTCATTTAAGAAAGCGTTTTCCGTATTTTGTCGAACACTTAAGTGCTTCCTCAAACGTGGAAAATAACAGTGTGAGATATGACTCAACTATTAAAAAGAGATTCATTTCATTTTAAGCAAAACAAAACAATTATATACCAGTAAAGCGCTTATAAAAATCTATAATCGGTTACTTTTTAATAAACTTTAATCGTCCGTTCATCCTGTTCGGTTGATAACACTAATCTAATTTGTCCAATTTGAATTTTAGAAAAAAATTTTTCTAGCTGTTCTAATAATACATCGCTCCACGGATAGGGACCCTCCCCTGACATGTCTAAAATCGTAACCGATTTATAACTTCTAAACTGCTTTCTAATCTCCTTGACATATTGGGGAATAAAAAGTTGTAGTAACACTAAATCTCCCTGATCCAGTCGTTCAAGAACAGATAGGAGCCATTCATTTTGTTCAAAAAGACAATGATTTTCCCCAATTTTTAGATTCCGTTTACACTTAGAGCATAGACACGGATCGTTAAGCGCAAAAATATCTTGAAGATTATGAATCGTTATTAATTGAAAACAGACGAGACACCTCATTTATAATCCTCCTTTAATAACTTCTGCCTTCTCGCATGGTTATTCATCTCACGAATCTGGCGTCGTGCAGACTCCATTGCCAAAGTAATTCCATAATGAAAAAATACGATTTCACCGTGTGGGTACATAGGATTTCTGCCAACACGCCCACTAATCTGAACAAGTGCACTCTCTTCGAACACCTCATGTTCTGTCGAAAAAATGGCCACATCAATATTTGCAATTGTTACCCCTCTTTCTAAAATCATCGTCGTAATCAAAAATTGACCCTTTCCCTCTTTAAAGTTTTTAACTTTTGCTAATCTATTTTCATCGCTTGAAAAAACAAACTCTACTTCTAATGCAAAACACTTCCTTATAGCCTCCTGTAAAAGGTACCCCATTTCAATTGTTGGAACAAATAACAATGCGCGTCTATTTAACATTAACTGTTTATTAAACCACTTTTTAATCACGCGTGGTAATCTCCTTTTCTTTAAAAAACGTGAAAGGTTTCCTGAGAAGCAGTATTTAGGAATATCTAATGCATGTAAATGATATCGAGCTGGAATTAAACAACATTTTAATCGTCCTCTTTTAATTAGCCTCTGATCCGTCTTAGAGGGGGTCGCCGACAAATAAATCGTTGCACACCCCGTTTTACATGCCTTTTGGGCTAATCTTGGTAACATCTCATCAAATGTATAAGGAAAGGCATCCACCTCATCGATAATTAGTAAATCAAATGCCTGATAAAATCGAATTAACTGATGCGTCGTCGTTACAACAATATCCCCATAGATATTTTTCTCCTCAGAATTTCCATGAAGCCCTACTACACGTGCATATGGAAAAGCTCGTTTAATTCGAGGAATCAAATCAACAACAACATCGGCACGTGGAATAGCCCAACATACACGCTTTTTTTGCAACAACGCCAATGAAATTGTCTCGAACATCATTTCAGTTTTTCCAGCACCACAAATTGCCAGTAAGGAAAACCGATATAAGAAATAACTTAACTCAAATAAAAAACTGGAGTGATGTTTAATATGAACTGTGAAACTATTAATAATTATTTTGAAAAGTATAACGTCCCGCTTCAAAATTTCGCTCACGAATACAACACACCTTTAGGAAAAGTCTTAGAGATAACAGAACTCTATTTATTAATAAATTCAACATGGGATACCCTCCACCTATATTATCATTTAGAATTCTATCCTAATGACGAACTAAAAAATGCAATCAGTGAATTTGTGTGTGAAACCCTCTAACTTTTGGATTAGCATGAGTTGTGGGATAAAAAAGAAAACATAATTAAAGAAACTAAAAAGCAGTTAGGTAGCCCTCTCGCTACTTAACTGCTTTTCTTATATATAATATTCCCGCTACTATCCTATCCTTATTATATAGGAAACGAATCAACAATCCCCTGAGCGATCTAACAAGACCACAACAAAGGAAAACGACAGTTTGACCCGGTGGAATTGTTAAGAGTCGCGACGGTGGGGTTAAGAGAACTAGACGAGGTTTATAAATATAGGGTTCTTGTTTAACAAACACCACCTGCATAAGGAATAGCACCACTGTCTGATAAATCTTGTATCCATCTTTATTAGGGATGGTTTTGAGACAAGGCCTCCCTTTCCGAAGACACCTTCCTATAACACCAAATGAATAGATCGCCATGCGTTCTATTCACCTCCTATTGAAAAAACAATCCCCTCAACTGTTGGTGGGTCACCAGCAACTATTGAGGGGATTTTTCTTTTCCTTTCTTCTAGTAAACACCCTCCTTCAACAAATAAACTAACCAACAAGCTCACACGCCCATACCGTGTAGGGCGTCTATGGATTAATGGTTAGTTCGGTTCTTGATTGTAGCGGAAGGCATCCCATAAGAAAAGGCTAATGATGCGAGTGCATGATTAGCCTATCCAAACAGCTACTTTCTATTTTGTAGTAGTTGTTTGACTTCTTGAACAGTATACGGTTTTTTTCTTCTATGAATGATTGCATGACAATTTGGACAAACCGGGATTAAGTCCTTTTTATAATTTACCAAATATTCTTCCTTGACTTCTGATATTGGAACAATATGGTGAACATGAATAAATCCCCTTCCTGCATCTCCATACACTTCTTCAAAATCAAACCCACAAATCTTACAATGGCATCCATGAAATTCAATACACTTCTCTCTTGCCTCAACACTCCGCTCATATCTATTAAGTTGAACCTCAACACTATTTCCTTCGTAATAATTATCCTCTTCAATCACATCCAATTTATCATCCAGAGTATCCTGCGCAAAATATTTCTCAATATATTCACCTAATTGAAGTTTATCATTCTGACACTTTACTGCACCTTGTGGTGCTTTTTTTAAACCTTGCTTCAGTAGAGATTCTAGCCCTAAATCGTCACATTCCAAAAACTTAATTAATTGTAACCTTACATATCGACGTGATTTCCTTTTCTCTTTCTCCCGTTCATCAACTGGTACTTTCCAAAAAGTAAAATCATCAATTGTATCCTCGTACAGGAGATCTACTGCTAAAACTTTCGTTTTAAACATAATTTTTTGATAAGGCGCCGAAGCATAAATAAACACCGTATCCCCTACAGCATACCGGTTATTTTGCCGCCAATCTATCGTTTTCAAACTAGCAAAGGCATTTATCGCATCATAATAATTTAAATCACATGGAATAATCCACCGCATCATCCTCACTCCCTATCCTAACTAACATCTAATATTATAGCCTATCATTCCCAACTTTTAAATCAGGTGGATATATCAATCCTACTTTATAAAAAGATTTAAATCCTTTTTAGGAATAAAACTCCACTGTTTGATGACTATCTTCTCTAATCCCTATCACCAAAAGCCATCATCCCATAACATCAAATGAATAGATCGCCTAGGCGAACTATTCATCCCCTTATTTCAAATTAATCCCCTCAACTGTTGCATCACTACGCAACTATTGAGGGGATTTTTCTTTCTACCGGAAGGTGCCTTCCTTCAACATAAAAACTAACCAACAAGCCCACACGCCCCTACGTTGTAGGGCGCATACGGATTGATGGTTAGTTCATGTCTTGTTTGTAGCGGGATGAATCCCATAAGAAAAGGCTAATGATGCGAGTGCATGATTAGCCTATCCATATTCCCCTATTATATAGGAAACGAATCAACAATCCCCTGAGCGATCTATTGGTAAGATAGGAGCCAGTAAAGGATTGAGGATTCGTGAAAATAGAAAGATTCAAATATAATTAAATTAAACAATATTCAATCTCATTCATATTTTGATTCTATTACATAAATTTTTGACTAATTTTTATATTACTACCTATCTAACTACTTTCCCTAATTATTAAGGTGCTCATAATTACTCTCAACAATTTTTCTTTCATTTTCGGATAGATTAAATAAATCATACACTAATATGTCTATTTTTCCCCGCAATATCTTTATTTCTTTCTCTAACTTAGGATCAGACTCTCCTTTTATCGCCAAAATCTTGTCTACGAAATTTATCATCAATCTTTGCTGCATTATATCCGGAAGTACAATTGGAATTTCTGATAACGGTGTTCCATATAATTCAAACATATCCCCTTTTAATTTCCCTTTAAACCTTAGCCATAAGCAATATAATTTAGAATTTAATAGTCCTAATAAATATTTTTCATTAATTTGATTTTTATACTGAGAATTAATAATTGAGACCATTATATCCGATTGTTCAAAACTTTGTGATGTCTCTAGGGCAAAGGTATTTGATTTACAACGACGAGGATTAACAATTTTACAAGGAGATTCAAATATATTCTTATCTCGAGGCCAATGAAGAGAATACCAAGGTAATTTCCCTTGTTGGGTTTCTCTCTTTTTTTCCAATAATGGTTTATAATATTGTAAATGATTTATAATATTAGGGATTTTCTCTATATTTGTATCTTTAGTAACATACAATACATATAGATACTCTGCACAGTCAATATAGAAAGGCTTTATATGAGAATTTTTATACACTTTTTTTATTAAAGTTTTTTCATATTCATTTAAATTTAGAGAATTCTTTTCTGTTTCATTTAAAACGAATATCCCCTCACCTTTAATCCAATCCTTAGAGTACTTTTGTACATATTTGTCAGTTACCTTATCTGCTCCAGATACAATCCCTTGTTTAGTTTCACAAATATCTCCAAATTTTAATTTACTTTTAGCCATTTTTTCTAAAATACCTTGTATGGAATACTCGTTATGATCGGTTAAACCTATCAATCTAATATAATTCTCTTCACCTTCGAACATTTCCTCTTGATTGACTAGATAGTAACTTGTTTCACTGTCCATACCGATGAAAATATCATTTAAAACTTTGGTTTCTGCCACACCATTTCGATGCGTAATAGAATTCCAAGCCGTGACATTCTGTGTTGGCGTCTTTTTTAAAATAGTTATTAAATTATGTTGGCCACGTGCAGATTCAAAGATTTTATACTCATTAAAGTTTATTAATCTCCTTATATTAGTTCTATTTTTTATATCTGTTCTTAAAACTTTTGCCCCATAGGCTGTTGGAAAATAATTAGTTGTAATAAAAGCTATCTCTCCATTATCTTTAGCAATATCAATAGCCTTATGAAAGAAGAAATAAAATAAATCCATTTTACCCTGATAATATTTTTTACCAAATTCCGTCTCAGCAATTGAACGAAGTATATCCTTATTTCCCCTTTCACCCACATAAGGAGGGTTACCAATTACTATATCAAATCCTCCCTTCTCTCTAAATACTTGTGCAAATTCTAATTCCCAAATAAAGTACGGTTTTAATTTATGGTCCCTTATTAGTTTATATTTATCTATAATGTCTATTTTTCCTTTTTTGCGTAATTCAAATATTATTAACTCATCTCTTAAGAAATCTATTTCTCTTTTTAACCCTTCCTTACTTTTCACATTTCTTTCATTGAAATAATAGTCTTGCTTCTTAAAGATTTCCCTAAAAATCTCATCCGAATCGAAAAGAATTTTTAATTGACCCATTACCTTATCTCTTTTTTTACCTGGAATCTCCGAGGGTGTTGATACCGGATTATCAAATAATTTGACACCTTCATATTCATCTATTAAACTATTTCCCACTAAAATATTCATATCTAAATTAGGTAATGGATGTGGTTCAAAATGCTCCTCTCTCAATTCATCTTGCTCTACAACAATAGATAACCATAGCCTAAGTTTAGTAATATCTACCGCACTTTCCTCAATATCTACTGCAAAAATACAATTTTGAATAGTCCTTAGTTTTAACTCATAAATTGACCTTTTACTTTCGTACCGGATGATATCTTCCTCAATAAGAATTGCTTCTCTACTTACTAAGTATTCGGTAATATTGTTTCTAGCCTTTACTATTTCATTCAACATACCTAAGGGAAAAGCTCCAGAGCCTACTGAAGGATCAGCAATCCTTATATTATCCAATGCCCTATCTATTTCAGCTAAATTATTCCATATAGATGGTTTTAATGTATACTCATCTATACTATTTTCCTTTTTCCTCCTGTCAACATCTCTGATTAAGTCACCATATAAGATAAATTCTTTAACATCATCTATTGGAATACCAACCTCTGTCGATAAATAATTCGTTAAAGTTTCTTGGCACATATGATGAACTATCACTCGTGGTGTATAGAATGCCCCTTTAGACCTTCTATCTTTTACGTCTAATAAATTTTCAAAAATCTTCCCCAACATTTCAGGATCTACGGCAACCTCTTTTTCCAACGGCTCATCCTCATTAATAGTAAAATTAAATCTATCGAATATATCTAGAATTCCACTTGATTTCCTGCTATTTAAATTTTTATTTGAAAAAAATTTGTTAGGTATATTAAAATTATTTGCTTTCCAATTATATCCTTGTAAAGGTTCAAAAAGTCCTCCATTTAAAAATGGGATTTTACAATTTAACCTATAAAAGTATTGATTTTTCCTTTCATTATTTAATGCTTCATAAAATAATGGTTCTAGATAATCATTAAAAAAATTCCCTTGATTATCTGTACATTCCTTCCACAAAAATTTAGAGATAAAATTTTTATTTCCGCTCCCCCATCTATTATTATATTTTGGAATCCTAAAAAATATATCTGATAGAACTCCTATCTCATACTCTGATACCTTTTTTGTCTGAGAATCGAATTTTTTTAATATGTAATTTCCATTATGATTTAGAGAATAGAATTCTTCTAATATTTTCAGTTCCCAATCAGCACAACCTGATTTTAAATTTATATATTCTTCATCGTTTAACTCATATGGTACTAAATCAACTCCTAGCCAGCCTTTTTTCTGTAAAAAATATAAAAACGCTAACTGGCCCATCAATTTTTTAGAAAATTGTTCTGAAAATTTACATACCTCTAAGCCAAGTCTATTAGACTCGAAAATAAAACCCTCACTTTTTTCTAAATATTCCTTTAACTCTAAATATTTTTCTTTATAGCCTTGAAAAAAATCTCTAGTAACCTTTTCAACGCTAAATGCGACCTCTATTTCATCTAAGGTTGGATTACGATTATCATCTTGGAAAATAGGTAATAATTGAGATTGAGCCGTATGATTAGGTTCATTTTCTCCCACCAAATATGAATACCTTCTCGCAGGGGTTAAATCTAAAATTACCCCCTTATCTGTGAAGGAATAATCTAACCTAACAAAAGATAATCTCCAACTACTTTCATCCTTAGCATAGTAAGCTACAATAGCAGCCTCTATATTATTTTCGTCTAATATTTTAGAAATAAAATTTCTTTGCATACTTCTAGCTCTATCAATGCTGGATGATTTACTTAATTCCACTGCTAATACAATCAGATTGTTATCCTCAACATCCGTATATTTTGCAACAATATTATATGAATTAATTTGTTTTCTATATTCATTCCACAAAACCTCTTTGTCATTACTATTTATCATATGAGGCTCGTTGAAAAACTCCCTTATAAATCTCCTAAAACTATCTATATCAAACCCTTTTTCAAAGGTCTCCTTTAAAATTTTTAACTTTAGATTATTCATCTAGTTTAACCCTCTTTTCTCAAATATTCGGACAATATAATCTTAGTTTCTCCGCCTATTATTAAATTTTTATCAACTTTTCTTTTCTCTAAATACTTATGTGGAACTAAATCAACTATTTGATGATAAATCTGTAAAGGCTCCTTAGTTTTTGAAGTTTTTCTTATAATTTCCTTCGATAAAGCTGGAGGAATATCTCCTTCTTCAAATGCTTTCCTGATATCCTTTAAAAGATGCGCCTCCTCCTCAGTATAGATATTACATTTTGATATAGCTTTAATTAATTTTATAATTTTTGCTTCATTTCCGCTTCTAGAAGGTTTTTCTATTATCGAATCGTCCATGTTTAAGGATGAATTAAATTCTAATTTATTTTTTTCCAAATGACTGTAAAATTCTTGAGGAGGTTTTATTTTAATATCGTTATCCGTCGATTCTAAATATTTCATTGCTGTGGTAAATGAAATTTCCGTACAGTTTTCCCCATTGGTAATATAAAATTTTTTTAAACCTCCCTTTCTTAGAAACGTGAGTGTAGAGTCTTCAGATATTTCCTTATATATTTTCCCTGTCTTAGACTTTTGAGGTAATTTTTTTATTTTCGAAAATAACGCCTCATTATTATCCCTAATATTTCTTATTATTTTTAAATATTTTAACTCCGATACTTCCTCATATTCTTCACTTCCATAAAGACTTTTACTATTTATCTTAGTATACAGGCTATGGGACGAAACGACTTCGTCGTCTGATAAATATTTAAAATCTTCCCCTAGAGTGTCATGAAAAGCTTGAATCTTCAATACTATATTTTCTTCTAATGTAAGATGAGCATTAGCCTGTGTAGCAGGAAAAAAATTGAAAACATAAATTTTATTATGCTCGGTACCTACACGATTAATCCTTCCAACCCTTTGCATAACCCTGGTAGGATTCCATGGTAAATCATAATTAACTAAAACGTTACTTCTATGTAAATTTATCCCCTCCGCTAAAACATCAGTAGTAACTAAAAATTGAATATCATCTTCCTTTTCATATAAATAATTAGGGTTATAATTGGCTTCAATCTGTTGTCTAACACTTTTTAACCCTTGTCCACTATAAATAAGCACCTTTTGAGGAAATTGTGTTTCTAAACACGATCCCACATATTCCGCCGTTTCTTTTGATTCTGTAAAAATAATTATTTTCTTATTCATCAGTTTTGGGTTATTTTTTATTTCTTTTAAGAACTCAAATATTTTAGGATCATCTTTTATTTTTCGCCACTTTTTCTGCAATTCTTTTAATAAGTTCAAATCCTGCTTTATCATATCAATGAAATTTGCCTTAAATAAATCGATTGAAAAATATTGAACTATATCTTCCTCAACTAATTCAAATAATTTCTTATTATCTCCATTGTCTAATAAGTCATATATATCTATCTTTTTACTTATAAAGACTTGTCCATTCGAACACATTTTTAAAAATTTTTCATACGATGTAATAAATCTATCTAGTGTTAGTTTAAATGCTTCAAAACTACTTTCCAATCTTTTAACAAGTATAGACTTCATAAAGCCTGACATATTTTTCTGTGAAACTAATAATGTATTCACCTCTTCAGGAATTTTATCTAAGTATTCTAATGGTTTGTATCTTGCGTATGTTAAGTTTTGAATAATCTCTATTGTATAATTAAATACCTTTTCAATTTCATCATTATAAGTATAAACAATTTTCTCTGGGTTTCCTAATTTAGGAAATTTCAACCCTTGTCTTTCTAAATCTTCTTTATAAAATTCCATAATCTCACTTCGTGTCCTTCTAACCATGATATTCCTTAGCACTTGATTACGAATAATCTCAGAATTGTTTTTTAAAGCTTCTTTGTAATCCTCAGATTTCTTATCTAAAGATTTCAAGTTATTATCTAATCGTCTAAAAAAGCTTTCTAGATTTCTATTATTTGGGATTATAAAACTATTATTTTTAGATTGGAACAAATATATTTGATTAGCTATATCACTAGAATAATTATTTAAAGGGGTTGCGGTAACTAAAATTACTTTTTTATTAAAACAAATCTCATGCAACTTTCGAAAACTTTCTGTTCTTTGATTTCTAAACCTATGCGATTCATCTACAAAAACATACTTTAGATTTTCCATTAAGTCCTTATCAGATAATAAAGAGTCCAATTTTCCTAAAGATTCTACCTTGGCTGAAACATCAAATTGTTGTAGTGTTCTTTCCCAATAATCTTTTAAGACAGGAGGACAAATAATGAGCTTTCTTCCTTTTAAACGTTGAGCTAACATAGCACATATATATGTTTTCCCTAACCCTACAACATCAGAAATAAACACTCCCCCATAATTTTCTAATGATTTTTTCGCTTGAATAACAGCATCCGTTTGATACTGAAGATTCATAAAACCATCAGGCAACAAATCATTATGCTCTTGTTCATTTTTATCTTCATTTATTTCCTCTTTAAAATATTCATACAATGTTTTTAAAAATAACTCATATGGGGTGATATCCTCTTTTAACCACGTTTCATTTTTAATTGTTTTAATATACTCCTCAGAAATATCGATAGATTCTATCCAAAGCTCCTCAAATTTGTCCAGTGCAAACCCAACATCCCTACTGTCTTTTAATTCTACATTAAACTCTAAATTATCAATTAATCCGGACTTTGAAAAGTTACTTGACCCAGTAACTACTGAACCATATTGATCTGGGACTTTACTCATATCCTTCCTCATTATATAAACCTTGGCGTGAATTTGGCTTTTAGGATATAGGCGCATTTCTAACTTTCCATTTTTAAGCCACTCAATAAAAGTATTTATTCCCCTCTCAATTATATATGAATCCTCACTTCCATTCATTTCCTCAACTAAATTAGAACAAAAATCCTGCTTGCCTCTATTCAGGGTTAATTCAAATTCCCCCAAACTATTAGTATATTGAATTAGTTCTGCAGTTTTGAAATCAGTATTTATACCTACTAATATCCTTATTTTTTCAACTTCCTGTAAGGCGTCACACAGTAAATAAAAGCCACTTGTTCTAAAATATCCAACTAGGGCATCAAAATATTGCGTATTAGACTTCAATATGCTATTAAATCTCTCTTGTAGATTTCTCCCCGGTTCGTTAGTAAAAAACCTTAAATCATTATGCATTTCCAATCTCCCTCTCAAGCTAATTGCGTAGTATTAGGCTCCTATAAATTCATAACGGGTCATTCTTCTTTAGATATATTTTAATATCTATACTCCAATTATATTATTCATAAAATTAAACAACAATATGATTTTTATTATACCCCAATAAATAGAACAAGTGGATATCATAAATCTAAACCATAAGCTCATAGTTTTTAAATATGTATAACCATTATTCCAGATTAAATAAAAAACCTAACCATTTATTAGGTCAGGTTTATTTATATTAATGCTTCCGCTACACTCATGAATAATAATAACATGTATATAGACTTGAAAGCAATAAGAATCTATGTTTTCCTACCATCCATCAAGCCAACCGCCTGCCATACATCGTATGGTGGCCACAAAGGATTGATGATACGGAAACTTATCTCTATTATTACTCTCTTACTTTCTTTTTTAAAAAAAATCTAGACTATTACATTGTTTCGAGATAGTTATGTTTACCTAAACCTTGCTTTATACCCCTACCACTTTTATTAAAGGATACCAACACCGTATTCATACCGTGTTGGTTTTCTTATCTTTCTCGCTAAACAGATTCCCTCTTTAATAATGCACTATTATTTATTAGTTATGATAACTCTATAAATTAGTCTCTATTGATGATGTTAAAAGCCCCAACTGTTGTAATCAACTATTGGGGCTTTTAAACATATTACGCAAAGATTATTCCCGCTATCACGAGAACATCTTTATTAATCCCCCCCCCAAAAAATATCAAGGCACCGCCCCCGAACATACGACAGTATGTCGGCCTGAGTGACTTGATATTTAGGGGGCCATCTTGTAGATCAAATGAAATAAGAAAAGGCTAATGATGCACGTGCATGATTAGCCTATCCACCTTCTTTTACTTTCTTTGGGGAAGATCTAGGTTATTACTTTGTAGCGGGATGATTCTGTTCATCTAAATCTATCTTTAAATATTTAACACAAGTGCGGTTAAGATAATGAGTGTTATATTTATTTCAATCATTATTTTTAAATAGTATCCCGCTACATGGAAGTTCCCCCTTATATACGCATACCTAAAACATGGGATTGGTACTGCCCCACTACGCCAGTAGCAAGGCAAGTAACAAGACCTTTAGTTTTAGGGCATCATGGTTTACTGTCTTTGGGAAAGAAGACATCAGTTATCACATGGTAGCGGGATAGTTATGTTTATCTAAATCTTTTCTTAAATAATTAACACAAATACAGTTAAGACAATGAGCGTTATATTCATCTGAAGTGTTATTTAAAAACTCACCTAATTCAACAATTCAAACGTTTGTTCTAGTAATTGATAATACTCTTCTTCCTCCTGACCGTGAAATTCCCCATTCTTAATTAATAAAGATTTTAATAAAATCAATGAATCTAGTCTTTCCTCAAATAAGATTTCTTTTTCTGTTCTATTCAAATTTATCACCTCATATAACCATACGCCAAATAAAGGTGATTTCCTTTTTTTATTTTTACTTTTTGAAGAAAATGAAAAAAAACAGCAGTCGTTTATCGACCACTGCTTTTTATAATAATGTGATATATGATAGATGTGTTGCCTAATGGCTTATTTATTTTAGCACAGTTGTAATCACACTACTACACTTTTTACATACCAAAAAAAGCCACTCCCTTCGAAATGGCTTTTCCCTTTTACATAAGTGTAATATCTTCAACTGTTTTAGTTGTTAGATACGCCCCCGCTACTGATGCAAACTTTAAGTTCGGATCTAGTTCATTCAAGACTAACACGTTGCTATCAATGACGTGATTCATGAAATCTAAAATCTTGTCATTCGTTAAGTTCGCCGTTGGGTTACTTACCTCAATCGTGCGAGTCTTATTTTCAGTGTCTTTAAATTTACAAGTAAGTGTGTAAGTTTCTTCCATAGCCATTTTTCATTTCCCCCTTCTCATTAAAGCATACGGTAGTCAGCAACTACGTTTTTCGTGTTCGCCCCTGATGATAAAGCCACATACTTCTGTGCAAACTCCGTCAACTCCTCGTCTGTCGTGTCTAATCGCACGTTAGAAAACGTCTTTGCCTTGATGATGTCCTTCCCCTCGTCATCAAGCCCCACATTCAAATAAATTGATAATCGACGGTCATAAATATCATTCATACTATTTCCCCACTTTCATTATTGTTTAGGAGACTTTATCCCCCATAATTCAATTATATCCGCGTTTGCACTTTCAACAAAGGGCACATTCTGACAAAATGCTTCTTCCATTGTAAACAATTTCATGTTATAATTTAACCATCCCAAATTTAATATATATAACTCCCAATACCAGACATCCTCTCCCAAATTAGATGTCTGGTTTTTTATTGATAAAAGTTGAAAAATAAACAGATCGCCGTGCGTTCTATTCATCCCTTGATTAACAATTAATCCCCTCAACTGTTGGTGGGTCACCAGCAACTATTGAGGGGATTTTTCTTTTCCCGCTTCTAGTAAACACCTCCCTTCAACAAATAAACTAACCAACAAGCCCACACGCCCTACTTTAGGGCGTCTATGGATTGATGGTTAGTTCATGTCTTAATTGTAGCGGGATAAATCAAATAAGAAAAGGCTAATGATGCATCAACATGATTAGCCTATCCATCCTCTTTTACTCTCTGTTGGGAAAATCTAGTTTATTACTTAGAAGCGGGATGATTCTGTTCATCTAAATCTGTCCTTAAATATTTAACACAAATGAAGTCGAGATAATGAGCGTTATATTTATTTCAATCATTATCTTTAAAATAGTATCCCGCTACATGGAAGGGACCTCCTTACATATGCACGCCTAAAACATGGGATTGGTACTGCCCCACTACGCCAGTAGCCAGGCAAGTAACAAGACCATTAGTTTTAGGAGGAAGTTGAAGAAATATTTTTCTTTGTAGCGGGATGATGGTGATTATATAAATTCATATTTTATATCGTTATGATATAAAGGCAAAGATACCAAAACCACATAAGTTCATGTCGTTTTGGTTTTCTTATTGTTCTTGCTACATTGATTTCTTTCTTAATCAGAAGATACTGTTTAGTAGTTCGAGTAAATAATGGTTCAGGATCTACCGTTTACGGATTAAGACTGAACCGTTATTTACGGACTTGTGTTTAGATTTCTATTGATGATAATAAAAGCCCCAATAGTTGCCTTGCAACCGTTGAGGCTTTGATCAATTTCTAGGTACTAAGATTTAGTCTTTGATTTGAGAGAATAATATCCCGCTACTATGAATTACCTTTATTAAATACAGCAACTAAATAGTCAAGCCCCCTAACCTCACCATACGGCTCGTATGTGAGTGGGAGGATTGAATATTTAGTGATTACTTTGTTTTAGAATGAAAAATACGATAAGAAAAGGCTAATGATGTGTTGACATGATTAGCCTATCCATGAATTGTTATGTTTTTCTATCGGCATTGAAGTTTGATTAGTTCTTGTAGCGGGATGCTTATGGTTAGTCAAATATTCTCCTGTTAATGAGAGCTGATTATCACTTATTTTAAATAAATTGAATAATCTTAGAAATTCATGCCAATAACATTAGAGTGCTACTTCCCTTAGCATGTATAGAAAACTTACTTTCTACTCTTCCTTATAATTAGATATTTAGATTCATTTAAACCCTAATCGTTGCTCCCCCCTGCAATCATTAGGGCTTTTTTCATACTTATACATATTTTTTAATGATGAAAATGTCAGGTCATTTCCCGCTACTATGAATTACCTTTGTTAAACACACCAACTAAATATCGGGCCCCACCCCACCCGCCATATGCAATATGCGGGTTACTCGGTGGGATTGATAATTTAGTGACTCTTTCTTTTGGGGATAAGATTTTATCTTCCTTTGTAGCGGGATACCTATGGTTATTTCAATCCCCTTTTATATCTTTCTCACAATGATCATGGATACCACCACCTCATTCATGTCGTGTTGGTTTTCTTATTTGTTTAATCAGAAGATTATCAATGTAATTTAATCCCACATTTTTCTTAATTACTGTTATAACCAAAAATCCTAGTTTGCAATGTTTCTTTCCACCATGATTCCCTTTCTAAGATGATATGGTCATCTACCTTAGCATTATAATTTTCAAGAATAGAATAGTAAAAGTTGTTTTTGATGTAATTAATACCTTTCTTCTCGACTAATTCTATCAATTCTTTATTTCCACCATGACCATTTGATATATAACTTCTCCATCGTTGTAATAGCATTCCATAATCACTAGTAGCAGAACCTACATACATTTTCCCATTTTCTTTATCAGTAATTAAATACACTGCCTTTTGATTTTCTAATGCTGCAATCCAATCTCTCTTACCATGATTTAAAACTGCCTCCAATTGTGGATAGGATAGTCTTACTTTATCATATCCTGGAAAATCATTACCCTCAAAAACAGTCGGTAATATTTGTTGAACTTCTAAATCATCACATATTTCCCCGTAATAGCGTCCTTGTTGTTGGGAAGTCTTGCGATATTTAATAACTACTCGTCCAAAATAAGATTTATATTGCTCTAACTCTTCACCTTCATAGTTAATCGCGTCATAGACATCTAAATCTTTTGTAACCCTTTTAATGGTGGTAAGTAACCAAGTGTCATATGATAGCTTTAATAAACATACAGCAATCTGACCTACCTGAAAATAACGGGTTTTACTTCTCCAAAATAGCCATTGATTATTAACGATATCTGGATTTTGTTGATATAAGTGCATAGGATCTTGATAACCATTGGATTGATTAAATCTTATTTTAACATTTCTATATTCCTCTTTACTAAAATGAAGTAAGTCATTAAGATAGATTTTTTTCACTTTTTACCACTTCCTCTAAATATAAAAATATTGCTCATAAATAAATTATAACAAAATTTCCCTTTAACTAATGTGAAGTAAGTTAATAAATCGTAAATTATTTCTATTATATTTTACTACTTTGCTAGAAAATGAAAAATAAGAGATAGAATTAGAGTACTATTTGTAGCAAGATTCTTTTAGTTAATAAGATGACCGATTTAGCTAGTAGCACCTTAAAATCCCGCTACGATGTGCCCTCTTTATTAAACAAAAACAACTAAACATCCATCGCCTGCGCCCGAATATCGAAACGATATTAGGCAAACTGGCAAGATTGAATGTTTAGTGACTGATATATTTCAGATGAAAAATACAATAAGAAAAGGCTAATGATGCACTTGCATGATTAGCCTATCCATAATTATATTGCTATTCCAGCCTAGCGATCTAACCACGACACCCCCAGGAGCCGACTGGCGAGTTGGTGGAATGGTTAGGAATCGCGTTGTTGGGGTTAGGAGAAATGAATGTGGCTTATAGATGAAGGTTTTCTTGTTTAACAAATCCCATCCCCCTAAGGAATGGCACCATTATATCTGATAGACCGTGTAGCAATTATTGAAGCGGGACATTGTTTAAATATTTTTATCTCATTTCTATGAATAAAATTCACTCTTTTTACCAATAACGATGTTGTAAGTAATTTGCTTACACCCCCTAAAATTTTTTAATTACAAAACTCTTCCTAAATTTCTCATATCACGAAAGACGTTTATTCCCCCATAAACGTCTTTTATTATGTAGATATGCCCCTAATGAATAAATGTAGCGGGATATATCCATACTGGAATATGAGTTTGAGAACTTTCCACCAAAGGCTACTCTAAAAAATAATATCTTTCATTAAACAACTGCTTCCAGTACACGGAACCAGTTGTTTTTAATTCGGTATGAAAAAAAGCAAATAGATCGGCACGCCGAACAATTTGCTTTACATTACTGATTTATCCCGCTACTCACATCAATCCTTATCTACCCACTATAAAGGCACTGGCACACACCGTACGTGAGTAGGTGGCCATAAGTGACTTGAATATTTAGGGAGCTCTGTTGTTATATAAAGCGGGATAAGAAAAGGCTAATGATGTGTAAACATGATTAGCCTATCCATATTTTTTTACTCTCTTTGGAAAAAGAGATTTTAAGTTATTACTCGGTAGCGGGATAAAAATAAAGGATTTAACGTTCTTTTTAAACCCCTATCACCAAAAAAGCCATCATTCTATAACATAAAATGAATAGATTGCTAAACATTCTATTCATCCCCTATTACAAATCCCCCCCTCAACTGTTGAAATCAACGATTGAGGGGGGAATTTGTATAAAGATGGTTAACTTTACTCTAAATTATCAATGGCGTACTGCGCCTCTTCTTCAGTAAATTGTTCCCCATATTGAGACGTTAACTGATCATAAATTGCATTCGGAGACATCGCCATCTCTGATTGATAGATTTTAGCCTTGTTTAAGGCATTTTCTTTATAATCTGCTTCTAAATTATCTACCGCATACTGAGCTGCTTCCTCTGAAAATTTATCTCCATACTCTGATGTTAACTGTTTGAAAATACCTGCTTTAGACATATCCATATAGTCACTATAAACCTCCGCTCTTTTTAATGCCGATTTATACTCAGTTGGGACGTCCTGTTCCACCTTATTTTCATCAATTGTTGCCTCTATCCCTTGGGAATCATCTTGCTTATCTCCTTCTCTTACTTGTTCAGTTCCAACACTCTCCTGTGTTTGAACGGTCGTGTTATCGTAACTGTCATTTTGATTATTGTCCTCCGTATCTCCAGAAGCTAACACGCTAATACAAACAATAAGTGCAGCTACCCAAAACCACCATTTTTTGTAAAAAGGTTTTTTTACTTTTTTCATAAAAACACACCCTTTCAACCAAAGATACTTTATCTTATGCTCTGTGCCGATACATGTGACTAAAAATAAAAGAGTTTTCTTAATCAGTAATTATTTAAAGATTTATCTAATTTTTTCAACATAAAAAGAGCCGTTAGGCTCTCTTTTTGACGTATTTGGTGTTCATGCTGATGTAACCCGCACCTGACTTTAATTTTCCAAGTCCGTTTTCCTCTTCAACGATTGTAAAGACTTCCCCACGTGTAACAGTTCCAACTATTTTAGAATTAAAATCGGGGTGTTGCCTGATGTTCAATGAGTCACAGATGATTTCCACTAGGAATGGTACCTGGGTATTCGCAGTAGCCTCTCCTTCAACTTTCTCCACATCATCTGTATACACCCACGACATGATATCCGACAATAGAATTTTATTTCCCGCTACCTGATTCACCTCATAGATCGAACCCTTTACAAACCACGCCATTTCCTCACCTGTTGCGTACTGTTTTGCCGATTCCTTTACCCGAACCTTATCGCCCACCTTAATCTTCGTTTCCCCACCACTACTTCCGTTCATAAAATCCTTTACCATATTAACAAAGGAGGCCCATCCCTTATCAAGAGTACGATGTGGACAATATTTCTTACTAAAATCCTGATGTTTTTTTACTTTATCAACAGACCAACCACGTTCTTTTAATAAGAATGCGATAAACTGGGCTGCATTCTTTTCTGCATTTTCAAATCTTGCTCCACCTGACTTCGAATAACAGATTTCCACCTGAATCCCTTTCCGATTTCCATTTCCAATAGAGCCATCACCACACGCCCAAGCGTTACGAGTTACTGGTAACCCCTGCACCACTTCTTTATCGTCTACCGCATAATGAAATGATACTTGATTATTATTTCGTATCATATAGGCTACTTCATTCTCTGCTGATGCATCATTAGATGTATTATGAACAACCACGAACTGTGGATCCATCTGATACGGACATTTGATACTGTATTTATCTTTTGCGACTAAATTCCTTTTTACGATATATGCCATTACTCTTCCCCCTCCAATGTGTTTCGTAATCGTTCAATAAAACGTGTAATAAAACGTGGTAAAGGTACGCCGACCTCACCTAAATTTTCAAATAAACTGACCAACTCAAACAATCCAAAGAAACACAACATGACATGACTTAAACGAATATGTGCTTCTTCTAATTTAAATACAGCTAATAGTTCATCCGGAATGAGCGAGACAAAATCAACCTCTACAAGAGAATCCACCACAATGAAAACTAATAGCGCCAACAAGACACCCGCCTTCCGAATCAGACCATTTGTTCCAATAGTAGAATTAATCCCCCGACCCATAGCGATCGCTTTAAAAACTCCACCTAAAATATCACAAATCATCAGAAACACAATAAGCGTCATCCCTCCTACTGGTATCATAATTTCATGCGAAAAGACCTCTACTACTTTCGTCATAACCACTTCCCTCACCTCCTATCTTAATTTAATTATAAAGCCATTTACGCCCTCAACAAACCTCACCCCTAAGTCCGATTGTATGTGTACGACATATGGCTAAACGGTTAAATAAACTTGAAAACTCGGGGAGTTTTCACAGCAGACAAAAACAAATTCCGTACGGACCAAAAAACGATGTTAGATAACCAACCATTTACCGATACCCTAAAAAGGAAAATCGTCATCGCTAACATTAACTGTTGTTCTTCCTGCCATCACCGTTGCTGTTTGAAAAGGACTTTGATAATTAGCCGTGTGAAAAGAGTTAGACGGATTCCCGCTACTTATATTCTGTTGGTAATTCCCCATTGTTCCTGATTCAGGAGTAGTACTTCTTTTCGATTCTAAGAATGTGAAGCGATTGATAACAACCTCAGATACCCATTGACGACTCCCATCCTTCTCGTAACTTCTAACTTGTAACCTTCCTTCAACACCTATCAATGCCCCTTTTTGGACATACTTTGATAACGTCTCCGCCGTCTTATTCCATGCTACACACGTAATAAAATCGGCTTGTTGCTCTCCATTCCCATCCTTAAAGGTACGATTCACCGCTAGGATAAACTGAACATACGCCGAACCCCCACTACTTTGTTTCAATTCCATATCCTTAGTCGTCCGTCCAACTAACACAATATTATTTATCATCTTTACGCCCTCCAATCGTACTTTACACCCCAACACTCATCCAATTTCCTCACATAATACGCAATCTGATGCCTATTCAGATACTCCTCAATCTCATTCAACTGGCACTCCGTGTAACAATAAATATCGCCTTTCCTCTCGTGTTGAATACAAATTGACTCCTGAGTAAAGAAAGACATCTCCGTGTCTACCCGCTTCGGACGTTCATTTTCAATTTCTAATTCATCAAAAACTTTTCTAATAGAGCGATCACGAGTTATAGCCCCATTCCTCACACGGTTCAGACCATAATAATCAAGATTATACCTTTGTGAAAACTCCTTCACCGTCAATTGATTTTTTTTCAAATACTGTTCAAAATCCATATAAAAAGTTCCCCCCTTCTTATTTCGGATATGATTAATATTGTTTACTTACATTCACACGTTCCTGCAACCTATCGCAATATCGTGCACAGAAATCGGCACGGTTTCGTTGCTCCATTGCCACTAATTCATTATCCTTCAACAGCTTTAATATGCGTGACGTCTCGGCTAAAATTTCTAAATCAAACGATGTTAATAATTCTAAATATGTCATACTCCTATCTCCTTATCCTTTGTTTTTTACTCTGCATTCTTGCATAGATATAAAATAATCCATTCCAGTCGTTGTACCTTATCTCCACTTCTTTAAAGTTGTAGTTCGGGTATTCACGCTCTAACCGCTCACCAATACTATCCTGATTTAAGATCATGTCCATGACTTTTTTCCTGCTTAACTTTGTTCTATTTTTTCTTGGTTTAGGTAAGACCAGATTCCCTTTACTGGAACCCCACCGTTTCTTTCCTTTCAACCGAATGCTCTTTCTCTCTTTAACCATATACTCACAAATTCCGATAAAGTTTTCATCTTTGTAATAATTGAGTGTTTGGATATGAGAAAATCCGAGTCCCCATTTTGACTCCACTTCTTGTTTACCGAGTTCGTTATCCATCACTAAATGAAGATGCAACCTTTCCGACTCTTCGATGATATAAATATACTTCGCATTCTCTAATCCCTTTTTCTTTCTTGCTCGGTTAATCCGTCTAAAAAAATTCTTACATAACTTTTCAGCTACTTCTAAACTTTCGGGTTCATCTTTAAACGTGAAGGTACACCAATAATCCCCCGTATGAAAATTTTCATGAATTAATCGAAACAACTTTTTCTTTGCATGACGATCATTCAAATTCTTCTGACATTCACGGCTCTCCCGCTTCTTAGTTTTAAACCTCATAATCATATCTGGAATCTGCTTTCTAAATGACGGATAAATCTCTACTTCAAATTGATTCCCTGATTTAATCGTAGCAGTTGTATATGCTACACCCCTTTGAGGCTTAACAATCTCACCTAATAATTCCCCCGTTAATTCATTAAATGATTTATCATAAAAATTTTCATAATCGTAATCATCGAATACTTTCCCTTTCATCACATTCCCCCACTTATCCACATACATTCGACAAATAAACTGTGTGTACGACTTGTTAATACCTTATACAAGCCCGCTAAAGGGATGAACCCCCCATTTTGTCGAATTATAAATCTCTTATGCTTTACTCATGATGAAAGTTGGTAAAAGAAAAATGAAGCATCTCACCACTTCATTTTTCTATGTCAAACTAAACAGATTCATTAATTATCCAATCCGCTACCCTCATAACGGAAGAATCCAGTTTAGTCATAATTTTAATATCTTTAGTAACCGCCCCAATCCAACAGTCGTTTCGATATTCCATTGTAGCAATTTGTTCCCCATTAAAAATAATCTTGTATCCTGTAACGACTCCTCGCTCATTAACCTCATATTCCTTAAATAAAAATCCCGCTATCATTATGACTCCCCCTATTAAACGATTTTTAATTTTTCCCCGACAAATGTTTTTTCCATTAATGATTCACAACAATGGCATCGAATACTTTCTAAATCAAATCCTGACCTCAATTCATAACCACAGTTACATCTGTATAAAAAATCGTGTGGCTTATCTTTGATACAACTAATTTCCGTTACCACTTGATACTCACGGTTTCGATACCACAAGATTTCTCTTCCCCCATCGTATGTTTGAATTCCTAACTTTTTTAAAGCCTTGCTCGTATCAAGAGATCGGTACCCATAATTCGTTAATGAATCAGAGAACTCTAAAACCCCTAACGGTGTATTTACCTTCATCGTATTCCCCTCACTTTGTCCCCTTATTTGTTATCGTTGCTTTTAATCAACGAATCAGAGAAAAAAATATCGAACATCTCGTCTTTCGTTAGGTCCAATTTATCCATGATTAATTTAATTTCTTTCCTTGAAAAACTGTCGGGTTTTCGCATTTTTGCGTAAATAAAACTACGATTAACCCCTAATAATGTTGCAAATTGCGTTAAATTCATCCCTCTTAAACCGATATAATACTTCAGTAAAGCTACATTCATATCTTTTCCCCCTATTTTGTTCGTTGCTTTTAAACAACTCAATCATATACCAAACTTTTACTTTAATCAATAGGAAAACGCTTATTTTTTCATAAATAATAATATTTTTGTTAAATTAAGTAATATAATAAATTATTTTTAAAAATTTTGTCTTCCCTTTATTGTGTATTAAAGTCAACAATATGTATCTATTATTGTATAATATCGCTCATTTTTGGAAAAAATAACTTTAAATCAACATAATCTGTTGATTTAACACAACACACATAGTATGATTAGAAAGGGGATGCTTCTTATGAAAGGTATTTAATACAAAAAAGGAGTGATCTAGTAGCTTATGAGCAGTATGGAAGTCAAAGACATCATTAGAAAGCGAAGACTTGACTTAGGACTATCCTATGCCGAACTCGGAAAGATTTGTGATGTTGATAAAACAACAGTAAGAAAGTGGGAACTCGGTCTTATTGAAAATATGAGACGTGACAAAATGGTTCTCCTTGCAAATGCGATTGAAGTTTCCCCACTGGTTCTCCTCGGTGTTGAGGAGTATGTTCCCGATGATGAACAAATGCCGTCTAATGGAAAAGTAAAAATCTATCAGGAGTTATATGCAAATAAATTTGAAAATGAACTCACTGAAATAGATAATCCTTACCCCAATAAAAACGGTCAATTCTTTGGATTAGAAGTACAAGATGAACAGTTAAATTTTCTTAAAAATCTAAAGGTATACGCATTATTTAAAAAGCAGAACACAGCAAAAAACGGTGAGGTCGTAGCCGTCACCGTCAATTCAGAAAAAGCAGTTATTAAAAGATATTATAAGTTTGATGATGTTATCGTATTAAGAGATACGACAAATGAAGAATGTGAGCCTATAACATTAGTAGGTGACCAAGTGAAAGGAATTTGTATCTTAGGAAAATTTGTGGGGGTTATTAGTCCTTTTATGGATTAATTAATGGTTAGAGGATTCGGGGTCTTTTGGACCCTCCCTTAATATTAAGGAGGAATTATGATGAAGGTAGCATTGTACGCTAGGGTATCAACGGAACAGCAAGTTGACAATTTTAGTATTCCTTTACAAAAGGAAAGAATGAAAGCGTTTTGTTTATCTAAGGGATGGGATGATATTCAGGAGTATGTAGACGGTGGGTATAGTGGTTCTAATCTTAACCGCCCTGCTCTTCAACAGTTAGAAAAAGATATTAAGTCAAAAAAAGTTAATGTAGTTATTGTTTATAAACTAGACCGATTAAGCCGTAGCCAACGAGATACGCTCTACTTAATAGAAGAAATGTTTCTTCCCAATAACGTTGAATTCATTTCTATATCGGAAACGATAGACACCTCCTCTCCATTTGGAAGAGCCATGATCGGAGTTATGTCGGTATTTGCTCAGTTAGAGCGTGAGACAATCACCGAACGACTTCGAGGCGGGCGATTAAAGATGGTAAAAGATAAAGGTCTATGGGCGGGAGGTGCTGATGCGAGTCCGTACGGCTATACACGTCTTGAACGTGGTGAACTTGTTGTAAATGAATTTGAGAAAAAACATATTATTCGAATATTTGAAGAATACGCGGTTCTAAAATCCTACATCAAAGTTCAACGAAAATTACAAAAAGAAGGATTCCCTGAACTCCGCCCTCAACGAATTACTGCCCTTCTTAAAAACAGACTCTATATCGGCGAGGTATCCTTTGCTGGCGAGTGGTATAAAGGGGCCCATGAGCCGATTATATCAGTTGAGCTATTTAATGAAGCACAACGGGTTAATGAGCATTTCAAAGGCTATAACTTTGGAAAAATAAAAAATAATGTATTCAGACAAAAGGTTTTTTGTGGATGTTGTGGTGAACCTTATCTCTCGTATTCAAAAACTGAGAAACTAGCCGATGGCTCTAAATCAACCTACTACTATATGGTCTGCCGTAGACGTAAGATGCCTCGCTATTATGATAGTAAATGTATGAATCGTAATTTAAAAAGAGCGGATTTAGAAAATGAGGTATTCAGACGAATTAAAGGTCTAGAAACAAGTAACGAAATTGACTTTAATAAAAAGAGAAATAGCCCTCCTGATAACACCAAAAAAATAAAAGAGATTGACGATAAAATCGCAAAACTATTAGATATGTATCTTGAATGTGCTATCCCAAAACAAACATTAGATGCAAGATTAGAAAAATTAAATGTTGAGAAAGAAAAACTAACAAACGCTCAGACAAAAGAATCCGATTATGAAATTACTACGATGGAGGAATACATCAAAAATGGGATTCCTGATTTACATCAATGTGACTTAGATACACAAACCGCTATTGTTGACATATTTGTTAATAAAATCATTGTCATGCCAGACGGTTTAAAAATCATCTGGAACCAATAATATCAACGTTTTTAAGCTGTCGAATCATTTCGGTTTTCGTTGACTGGCGATACAAACCGCCCAAATCATTCCAATTCCTGAAGAGTTCAATATTCCTTTTGCAAAATCAGATGCTCGTTGTTGTAAAAAGGATAACTGGAAATCTTGATTTAATATCTCCGATTTTTCTGTAATTGGAGCAGGTATGATTGAACGATATAGATATTGTGCATCATCGATCATTTTAAAATCCAAACACTGTCTACAGTATTTAACCGGCTTCTCTTTATAGATAAAGGTCGCAAACCAATCCTCTGATTGATTTAAACAACGTTCACAACGTTTTCCCTGAATCCCTTTGACTCTGACAACTTCACTTTCTTTAATAATCCCCTGTTTAAATAATTCTAAATATTCATCCTCTAACCATTCCCGACCACTGACATCTATCATGAAAACACCTCCATCATACAATACGATGAGTAGAGACAAAATCCTTTTTTAAAATTTATAATAATAAAAAAAACTCCCATTCACTTATGAATTAGGAGTTCGCATCCATTTTCTTGTCTGGCAACTCTCTCATCACAGTGGTAAAGTTCAATAACCGTTCATTACCCTTGTGATTCCTCAGTTCTTTTCATTTTCCGCCTATGATAACCGCTCGTTGTTGCCTTTCCTTTAATTCTCGATAAATAAAAAAACACCCCGAAGGATGTTAATTGGCTATTTGGAGCGGGTGAAGAGAATCGAACTCTCACAGTCAGCTTGGAAGGCTGAAGTTCTACCATTAAACTACACCCGCATTTATTTATGGCCTAGCGACGTCCTACTCTCGCACTTGCGTACTACCCTCGGCGCTAAGGAGCTTAACTTCTGTGTTCGGTATGGGAACAGGTGTGCCCTCCTTGCCCTTATCACTAGACCTTCTGTCAGATCTTATCAATCTCACAAAACTAGATATCTTCTGCTTACTTCCTCTTGTCCGGCAACTCTCGCATCACAGTGGTAAAGTTCAATAACTGTTCATCACCTTCGTGATTCCTCAGTTCTTTTCACTTTCTGCCTGTGATAACCGCTCGTTTTTGCCTTTCCTATTTAGTTAAGTCCTCGATCGATTAGTATCAGTCCGCTTCATCTGTCACCAAACTTCCACTCCTGACCTATCTACCTCGTCGTCTTCAAGGGATCTTACTTCTTTCGAATGGGAAATCTCATCTTGAGGGGGGCTTCACGCTTAGATGCTTTCAGCGTTTATCCCTTCCACACGTAGCTACCCAGCTATGCTCCTGGCAGAACAACTGGTACACCAGCGGTGTGTCCATCCCGGTCCTCTCGTACTAAGGACAGCTCCTCTCAAATTTCCTACGCCCACGACGGATAGGGACCGAACTGTCTCACGACGTTCTGAACCCAGCTCGCGTACCGCTTTAATGGGCGAACAGCCCAACCCTTGGGACCGACTACAGCCCCAGGATGCGATGAGCCGACATCGAGGTGCCAAACCTCCCCGTCGATGTGAACTCTTGGGGGAGATCAGCCTGTTATCCCCGGGGTAGCTTTTATCCGTTGAGCGACGGCCCTTCCATTCGGTACCGCCGGATCACTAAGCCCGACTTTCGTCCCTGCTCGACTTGTAGGTCTCGCAGTCAAGCTCCCTTCTGCCTTTACACTCTTCGAATGATTTCCAACCATTCTGAGGGAACCTTTGGGCGCCTCCGTTACTCTTTGGGAGGCGACCGCCCCAGTCAAACTGCCCACCTGACACTGTCCCCTGACCAGCTCATGGCCACGGGTTAGAACCCCAGTAACACAAGGGTAGTATCCCAACAGCGACTCCTCCAAGACTGGCGTCCTGGTCTCTTCGTCTCCTACCTATCCTGTACATGTGTCACCAGTGCTCAATATCAAGCTACAGTAAAGCTCCACGGGGTCTTTCCGTCCTGTCGCGGGTAACCTGCATCTTCACAGGTACTATGATTTCACCGAGTCTCTTGTTGAGACAGCGCCCAGATCGTTACGCCTTTCGTGCGGGTCGGAACTTACCCGACAAGGAATTTCGCTACCTTAGGACCGTTATAGTTACGGCCACCGTTTACTGGGGCTTCAATTCAAAGCTTCGCTTGCGCTAACCTCTCCTCTTAACCTTCCAGCACCGGGCAGGCGTCAGCCCCTATACATCACCTTGCGGTTTAGCAGAGACCTGTGTTTTTGATAAACAGTCGCCTGGGCCTTTTCACTGCGGCTTGCTTTCACAAGCACCCCTTCTCCCGAAGTTACGGGGTCATTTTGCCGAGTTCCTTAACAAGAGTTCTCTCGCTCATCTTAGGATTCTCTCCTCGCCTACCTGTGTCGGTTATCGGTACGGGCACCTAATAAATTATCCCTAGAAGCTTTTCTTGGAAGCGTGACATCAGCTGACTTCACCCTTTCGGGCTTTCGGCATCACAGCTCAATGTTTCGCCATGCGGATTTGCCTACATGACCACCTCACTGCTTACACGTGAATCCATTCACACGCTCAACTTAGCCTTCTCCGTCACTCCTTCAGTTTATTAAGTGGTACAGGAATCTCTACCTGTTGTCCATCGGCTACGCCTTTCGGCCTCACCTTAGGTCCCGACTTACCCAGGGCGGACGAGCCTTCCCCTGGAAACCTTAGGCTTTCGATGGATAGGATTCTCACCTATCTTTCGCTACTCACACCGGCATTCTCACTTCTAACCGCTCCACAGCTCCTTCCGGTACTGCTTCTCCGCTGTTAGAACGCTCTCCTACCACTGACACTTCGTGTCAATCCGCAGCTTCGGCGGTCCGTTTAGCCCCGGTACATTTTCGGCGCAGAGTCACTCGACTAGTGAGCTATTACGCACTCTTTAAAGGATGGCTGCTTCTAAGCCAACCTCCTAGTTGTCTGTGCATCTCCACATCCTTTTCCACTTAACGGACACTTGGGGGCCTTAGCTGGCGGTCTGGGCTCTTTCCCTTTTGACCATGGACCTTATCACCCACAGTCTGACTCCCGATCATATCTATCTGGCATTCGGAGTTTGATTGAGATCAGTACCCCGAGGTGGGGGCAGTCACCCATTCAGTGCTCTACCTCCAGTAGACTCTTATCGAGGCTAGCCCTAAAGCTATTTCGGAGAGAACCAGGCTATATCCGTGTTCGATTGGAATTTCACCCCTAGCCACAAGTCATCCAAGCACTTTTCAACGTGCTCTGGTTCGGCCCTCCAGTCAGTGTTACCTGACCTTCAGCCTGCTCATGGCTAGCTCACACGGTTTCGGGTCTACAACATCGTACTCCTCGCCCTATTCAGACTCGCTTTCGCTTCGGCTCCGTCTCTTCAACTTAACCTTGCACGATATCGTAACTCGCCGGTTCATTCTACAAAAGGCACGCCATCACCCTTTAACGGGCTCTGACTAGTTGTAGGCACACGGTTTCAGGTTCTCTTTCACTCCCCTTCCGGGGTTCTTTTCACCTTTCCCTCACGGTACTGGTTCACTATCGGTCACTAGGTAGTATTTAGCCTTACGAGATGGTCCTCGTTGCTTCCGACGGGATTTCTCGTGTCCCGCCGTACTCAGGATCCCTTCCCTGCTTCACACAATTTCACCTACGGGACTCTCACCCCCTCCGGTTGGCCTTCCCAGACCATTCGGCTATCATGTTCAGTCATTTCTGAAGGTCCTTCTACCCCGGATTACTCCGGTTTGGGCTCCTCCCTGTTCGCTCGCCGCTACTTGGGGAATCGATGTTTCTTTCTTTTCCTCCAGGTACTTAGATGTTTCAGTTCCCTGGGTCTGTCTCCTCTATGGCTATTGATTCACCATACGGTGCTAGCGTATGACCACTAGCGGGTTTCCCCATTCGGATATCCCCGGCTCTTTGCTTACTTACAGCTCCCCGAGGCGTTTCGCCGTTTGTCGCGTCCTTCTTCGACTCCTAGTGCCTAGGCATCCTCCGTGCGCCCTTTATTACTTAACTTTTCTTCTTCAGAAGATATCTAGTTTTCAAAGATCAATTCTAGGAAAATCGAAATTCTCCCAAAACTAAACAGAACGTCTCTTTCTCCATAGAAAGGAGGTGATCCATCCCCACCTTCCGGTAGGGATACCTTGTTACGACTTCACCCCAATCATCTACCCCACCTTAGGCAGCTCCCTCCTTGCGGTTAGGCCACTGACTTCGGGTGTTGTAAACTCTCGTGGTGTGACGGGCGGTGTGTACAAGACCCGGGAACGTATTCACCGCGACATTCTGATTCGCGATTACTAGCGATTCCAACTTCATGTAGGCGAGTTGCAGCCTACAATCCGAACTGAGATTGGCTTTATGAGGTTTGCTCCACGTCACCGCTTCGCTTCTCTTTGTACCAACCATTGTAGCACGTGTGTAGCCCAGGTCATAAGGGGCATGATGATTTGACGTCATCCCCACCTTCCTCCAGTTTGTCACTGGCAGTCTCGTTAGAGTCCCCATCTCACTGCTGGCAACTAACGACAGGGGTTGCGCTCGTTGCGGGACTTAACCCAACATCTCACGACACGAGCTGACGACAACCATGCACCACCTGTATCCATTGTCCCCGAAGGAAACCCTCTATCTCTAGAGGCGTCAATGGTATGTCAAGACCTGGTAAGGTTCTTCGCGTTGCTTCGAATTAAACCACATGCTCCACCGCTTGTGCGGGTCCCCGTCAATTCCTTTGAGTTTCAGTCTTGCGACCGTACTCCCCAGGCGGAGTGCTTAATGCGTTAACTTCAGCACTGAGGTTCGACCCCCAACACTTAGCACTCATCGTTTACGGCGTGGACTACCAGGGTATCTAATCCTGTTTGCTCCCCACGCTTTCGCGCCTCAGTGTCAGTTACAGACCAGGAAGCCGCCTTCGCCACTGGTGTTCCTCCATATCTCTACGCATTTCACCGCTACACATGGAATTCCACTTCCCTCTTCTGCACTCAAGTCAACCAGTTTCCAATGACCCTCCACGGTTAAGCCGTGGGCTTTCACATCAGACTTAATTAACCACCTGCGCGCTCTTTACGCCCAATAATTCCGGATAACGCTTGCCACCTACGTATTACCGCGGCTGCTGGCACGTAGTTAGCCGTGGCTTTCTCATAAGGTACCGTCAATTGATAGTCATTTCCTCCTATCACCTTTCTTCCCTTATAACAGAATTTTACAACCCGAAGGCCTTCTTCATTCACGCGGCGTTGCTCGGTCAGGCTTTCGCCCATTGCCGAAGATTCCCTACTGCTGCCTCCCGTAGGAGTCTGGGCCGTGTCTCAGTCCCAGTGTGGCCGTTCACCCTCTCAGGTCGGCTACGCATCGTCGCCTTGGTAGGCCTTTACCCCACCAACTAGCTAATGCGCCGCAGGCTCATCCATCAGTGATGCCAGGAGCATCTTTAAACTTTCGTCCTATCCGGTATTAGCGATCGTTTCCAATCGTTGTCCCCGTCTGATGGGCAGATCACCTACGTGTTACTCACCCGTTCGCCGCTTCCCACCGAAGTGGTTCGCTCGACTTGCATGTATTAGGCACGCCGCCAGCGTTCATCCTGAGCCAGGATCAAACTCTCCATAATTGTTTGTTTCCTTAGCTTGCGAAATTTCTTTCGCTAATGATTCTCGACGTTCTGTTTAGTTTTCAAAGAACTTCTCTCGCCTTTTGGCGACTCATTTATCTTACCATATTCGACTTTTTCTGTCAAATGTTTTTTATCTTTTTTTGTAAGATTTCTTGTCTGCCTCTCTCGGCGACTTTTCTAGTTTATCATGTTCAACCGTTTCTGTCAAACACTTTTTAACTTTTTTTATTTTCTTTTTCATCGCCCTTTTGGCGACTCGTCTATAATAGCATTCTAGAACTTTATTGTCAATCAGTTTTTATAAAAAACATAAATATTATACTAGTATTTTTTCTAAAGACCTTTCTTTTGTTAAATGGATTCTTCATCTTATGATTAACAAAATGCCCTACGGACTAGACAAGAAACCTAACCGTAGGGCACCTCTTATTCGTTATGATTAATCATGTTTTACCCAACCGATTGCCACTGCACCTGGTCCTCCATGGACAGCTACAACTAAAGAAATTGGGTAAATTTTAATTGTATGATTTGGATAGACTGCTTGTAACTCTGTTTGAACAAGTTTAGCCCCTTCCTCATTACCGATATGCATGACAACTAGTTGATAATCTTCGGTTAATTGTGCTTCCTTTCCAATTTCAACTAATCGTTTAAGCGACTTTTTAAAAGTACGAATCTTCTCAATCGCCTGTAACGTTCCATCCGGCTTCATTTGACAGATCGGTTTAATCTGTAAAAGACTTCCAAGAGCCGCCTCAACGTTAGACAGACGCCCTCCCTTACGTAGGTTAGTTAAATCATAAATTGATGCATAAAATTCACTATTTTCACGCATCATTTCTAGATAACTAAGAATTTCAGAGACACTTGCCCCTTCTTTTGCCTTTTTAGCGGCATTTACTGCAAGCATTCCTTGGGTATATGTCACGGTACGTGAATCAAAAACATGAATATGCTCCGGATTTACCATTTCAGCACATGTCTTAGCAGTTTGATGACTTCCGCTTAATTGACTTGAAATATTAATGTGGATGATATCCTCATAACCTTGTGCAAATAATGATTCATATAATTCTATTGTTGCTCCTGGTGATGGTTGTGAAGTCGTAGGTAAACCATCATAGTTTTCACAACGCTCCATAAACTGTTCTACCGACATATCTTTAAACTCTCGATATGATTCTGTGCCAAAAACGATTGAAATATAATTTACATGTATATCAAATTCTTTTAACTCTTCTACAGGAATACATCCCGTACTATCTGAAACGATTGCTATTTTAGTCATATCTTTTTACCTCCCAAATAATTACCATTAAATTTCGTAATGATCAGGCATCCAGCAAGCTCCTACTCCGCCTCTTCCAAAATGGATGGCCATTACAGGACCAATTTCATTTCCAACGTGAACTTCCACTTGATCTCCACATGCCTCTTGCATTAATTGCTTTAACTCATTTGCGCCCTCTAATGCATTTACATGCGTAATTCTTACAATTTGTTTACCTGAACTTTTAACATCTTCGCGTAACTTCTCCACAATCCATTTAAAAACACGCTTCTTTGTTCGTACCTTATCAAAAACATCTAATTTTCCATTCGATAGGCCAATAATCGGTTTTATATTTAATAGGTTTCCTATACTTGCGGCCGTTTTTGAGAGGCGTCCAGTACGAACCAGAGTATTTAAATCATCTACATACAAATACATTGGACCATGAGTTTTATAAAATTCAACAACATTAATAATTTCTGAAAGATTGCTCCCAGACTCTAAAAGTTGGCATACACGTAAAACGATATTTTCTACTCCAATTGATGCCGTATTTGTATCAATCACTTTAATTTTGTCTTGCGCCCCCTCGACCATTGTACTAGCAATTCTTGCAGAATTCACAGTCCCGCTGACATTATTTGTGCAGAATAACCCTAAAATATAGTCGTATTCCTTAAGTAATTTTGTATACAATTGGACAAATTCTTCAGGAGCAGGTTGAGACGTTGAATAAGTTGCCCCTTCATCAATCATTTGAAATAATTTTTTATTATTTATTTCCTTTTGTTCGGCATATGCCTTATCATTAACAATTACGTTTAAATATCCATAATAGACATTTGGGTAACGTTGCAAATCGGCCGCCGTTAAATTTGTAAGACTGTCTGTTACAATAGCTACTTTCATAATCCACCTCTTTATTATATCTTTTCATTATTATACCATAAACAATATTCCCTTAAAGAAATGACTTTCACAATGTTTAGTTTTATATTCAAATCTTTTCTTTAATTTTAATGAAAAAACAGAAAAAGTCAACTGTAGCAGTACATTCATTCTAATAAAAAGAATACGATTGTTATTAATCTATTTTAATCAAGGATTTAATGAATGGGAAATTTCTTGTCATTCTAATAAGATCACATTTTTAATAAAATATCCTTCATACTTTTCCCCCTTTCCTAGGGCTTATTCACCAATGTCTAATTTTTAACCCTTATCTTTTATTAAAGAATCTCTTTTATGTTATAATTAAAGCAAACTAATTGAGGTGATATATTGGAACATTATTTAATGATTGCACATGACGGACAACATGAAATTATTGTTGAAAAATCACGTTTTATTTGTCATGTTAAACGTGTTTATACTGATCAGGAAGCAGTAGAGTTTATTAAAAAAATTAAAAAAGATCATTGGAATGCTACTCACAATTGTTCCGCTTACCAGATTGGTGACTTTAACGAAATTCAACGTTCAAATGATGATGGTGAACCGAGCGGTACTGCAGGTATCCCGATGCTTGAGGTATTACGAAAGCAAAATCTTAAAAATTGTGCCGTTGTAGTGACTCGCTATTTTGGTGGAGTGAAACTAGGCGCCGGTGGTCTAATTAGAACTTATGGAAAATCAGTTTCTGAAACAATAAAGACACTAGGTCTTGTTGAAAGAAAAACAATGAAAACAATGTTTATTAACACTGACTATAATCTCCTTGGGACACTCCAAAACCGTTTAGAAGGGAGTAACTATCTCCTAAGCCAAGTTCACTATACCGATAAAATATCCTTAGAAGTTTTAATCGATATAGATAGTGAAGAACAATTTACGTCTTGGATAGTCGATATTACACATGGTAAAGCAACAATTGTTGCAGGCGAAGTTTCCTTCAAAGAAATCCCTTATCAACCTTAAAACAAAAACCATAAACAAGATGTACCTCTATCCTCTTTATAACCTGATGAGGAAAGTATAACTACTCGTTGTTTATGGTTTTTTTTTATTAATTTTTTTTACCTTGAACATAGTTTTGATATGCCATAAATCCTTGTTCAACTTTATTGACTGCCGGGTGATAATATTTAACATGTTTGATAGATGTAGGTAGGTACTGTTGTTTCACATAATGATTAGGATAATCGTGAGGATATTTATAGTTTATACCATATCCTAGGTCTTCCGCCCCCGCATAATGACTATCTCTTAAATGATTCGGGATACTGCCTATATTTCCCCTTTTTAAGTCCGATAGGGCCTTATCAATGGCGACAACAGCAGAATTTGATTTAGGGCTATTTGAAAGTAAAATAACTGCCTGCGCTAATGGAATACGGGCTTCGGGAAACCCCAATTGTAATGCTGCATCTGTACAACTTTTTACTATACTTATCGCCTGTGGATAAGCCAAACCAATATCCTCAGCTGCAATAACTAAAAGACGGCGACAGATAGACAGTAAATCTCCTACCTGAATAAGACGCGCTAGATAGTGGATAGCTGCATCAGCATCACTCCCACGAATTGATTTTTGAAAAGCGCTAAGTGTATCGTAATGTTGATCACCAAACCGATCATAGGAAAATCCTGCTGTAACAGTACTTTTCTTAACTAAATCTAAATTCAATATGAATCCCTCAGTTTTACAATTAGGGTACAATGCAATCTCTAATGCATTTAACCCCTTTCTGAGATCTCCATTACAGAGGTTTGCAATATATTTAATGGCCTCATCATCACACTCAAAAGGATAAATAAAAAATTCATCCTCTACTAATTGAATCGCACGTTTTAATCCCTCTTCAATTTCTTGAGGGGTTAATGGTTTAAATTCCAAAATAGTCGATCGACTTAGAATGGCGCTAAAAATAGTAAAATAAGGATTTTCGGTTGTACTAGCAATTAAAGTAATTTGCCCATTTTCAATATATTTTAATAACGTTTGCTGTTGTTTCTTATTAAAATTCTGAATTTCATCTAGATATAAAAGAATCCCATTCATTCCATCTAATGTATCTAAATCTTTAATAATATTTCTAATATCCTCTGTTTTAGCATCCGTTGCATTTAACTTATAAATCTTCTTTTTAGATATCTTCGCAATTATATTAGCAACAGTCGTTTTTCCCGTTCCACTAGGTCCATAAAATATTAGATTAGGAATATGATTAACCTCAATCAGTTTTCTTAGTATTTGATTTTCCCCAATTAAATGTTGTTGTCCTACTACCTCATCTAATGTTTGGGGTCGAATTAAATCTGCCAATGGTTTCATTACTTCACCTACCCGTATCAACTAGTATAATTAACATAGCTATTCCCCTTTGAAAAAAAGCCTCAGACAAAGGTCTGAAGCTTTTTTCATTTAACGACGACGAATTTTATCAATATGATCAAGCATAATTCCGGTTCCCACAACAACACAATGTAAAGGATTATCAGCTACAAAGACCGGTACATGTAATTCATCTGCTAATAGACGATCTAATCCATGTAACAATGCTCCACCACCGGTTAATACAATCCCTTTATTCATAATATCCGCTGATAGTTCAGGAGGTGTTTGTTCAAGTACGTTTTTAGCAGCATGTACGATAATGCGAACCGATTCACGTAATGATTCTTCAACTTCCGTTGATGAAATTGTTATTGTACGTGGTAACCCTGATACTAAATCACGTCCACGAACTTCTAACTCTTCTTCACGTCCCTCTGGATAAACTGTCGCTACACTTATCTTAATCTCTTCAGCCGTTCGATCCCCAATTAATAGCTTATAATTTGTTTTAATATAATCCACAATGTCTTGATCAAATCGGTTACCTGCAATTTTAATAGATGCAGACGTAACAATATCCCCTAATGATAATACGGCGATATCCGCTGTTCCACCACCAACGTCAATAACCATGTTTCCTGATGGTTTTGAGATATCCATTCCAGCACCTAAAGCTGCAATCTTAGGTTCTTCCTCAATGAAAACCTCACGCGCCCCACATTTTTCTGCGGCTTCTCTAATGGCGTTTTTTTCCACTAATGTAATATTAGTTGGACAACAAATCATAATTCGCGGCTGTGAAAGCACTCCTTTAATATTCAATGAATTGATAAAATGTTTTAACATCATCTCTGTTGCTGCAATGTCTGCAATAACTCCGTCTTTCATTGGTCGGACAACCTCAATTTTTCCAGGTGTACGCCCAAGCATTTGACGTGCCTCTTCACCGGCCGCAATCATACGTCCCGTTTGTGCATCCATTGAAACAACTGATGGTTCCTCTAAAACAATTCCTTTACCTTTTTCATATATTAATACGTTAGCAGTACCCAAGTCAATTCCAATATCTTTTGAAAATAGCATACTTTCCTTCCTCCAAACTAATTTTTCAGTATTAGTATGTCTAAATAATTCATCACTATTTTATATTTTATCACAATTATATAGGTACGACCATATCTTTTCCAGTTGAAAAAAATATTTTTCAACAAAAAAATACACTAAATTACATTAGTGTATTTTTTATTATGGTTAATCCATAAAAATCTATACTACTATTCTTATGAATTAAATTTTATTATTTAATAACTCCAGCTATTAAAGAGAGTTTTATAAATCACCTAATTTAGTATTAATCACATCTTCAGGATTAAGTTTATTATTATCTTTCATCACTTCAAAGTGAACAACATTTCCTGAATCTGGCTCTAATTGTGATGTACCTGTCTTACCAATTACATCACCTTGTTCAATATCATCACCAGCTTTTACAGTTACATCGTAAACGCCAGTGTAGATAGTTTTAACTCCGTTTTCATGTTCAACTGTTACTACTGTTCCTTTTAATACCTCATCTTTTACAGTTAAAACTTTCCCAGATAAAGCTGATAAAATGTCCACTTCTTTATTATTAGAATTTTTTAAACTTACACCTTTAGACTCATGAGTATATTTAGTTTCACCTACTGTATAACTAAATAAACTTTTCATTTGCTCTTTTGTATCAGCTTCCTGATCGTAATACGATTTTGCTACTTCTACATTTTTTCCCTCTAAAGGAGATTTAACTGTTTCCTGTAATAACGCAACTGTTTTAGCATCAGTTGTTTTATTTACTGCAGTTGTTTCATCACCTTTTGTACCTACTGTTTCTTGATTCCCATTAGCAGGATTAGAGACTGTTTGATCCCCATTAATTCCTGTTAACCATAATTGCACGCCTGCAAATGTAGCAGATGCTCCTAGTAATACTACAAGTGCGAAGCTAATTGGATCAATCTTCTTAAATAATTTTTTGTTTTTTAACTTTGTCATTCTTTCTTTTGTTTTCATATGATCATCACCTCACCGTTATGATGATCACTTTTGGTAAATCTTATTCAATTCTAGTTAAAATTTTCCGTTATTTTAACATTTTGGTAATAATATTTTAGGATATCATCGTACTTTTTCCCCTGCTTTGCTAATTCATTTGCGCCATATTGACTCATTCCGACACCATGTCCATACCCAAATGTCGTAATAATGACTTTATTATTACTAAATTTAATTTTAAAATCTGCAGAACGTAATCCTAGAATTTCTCGAAACTCTCGACCAGAATACACCTTATCGCCTACTAAAATCTCGTTAATATTTTGTCCGGCCGTTTTATTAAGAATAACAAAACTATCTTGCTTTAAGTTATTATTATTAAATTTATTTCTAAGTTCCTGAATTGTAAATTCGGTTTCTACCTCATAATTAGGTGCGGTCTTATCCCATTCACTGTTAACACTTTTTAAATAAGGATAGGCCGTAGACCAATAATCTTCCGCATTTTCAGTAAAACCATTACTGATAGAAAAATAAAATGGTTTGATTAACTGATCCTCATAAGTAATTACCTGTCCGGCAGTTTCTGATACGGCTTGCGATACCTTATTATAATACTCATCAAATTTATCCTGCCATTTTTCCTTAAGTTGTTCCGTATCTAAATATACTTGGTGTTTCACTGTATCATGTATACGATCCTGTGATTCTAATAACTGAATTGTATAAGTTCTAGCGGCAACAGCCTGGGCTTTAAGGGCCTCAATATTGTATAAAGCTGGCATCTCCCCCGAAACAACACCTATTAGATAGGTTTCTAAGGGAATATCTATTTCCTCATTTTTAGATTCTCTAAAAACCGTTACCACTTGCTCGCCCTTATTCTCCTCTTTATTAGTGGCAATCATATTTTCCTTAACCCCTTCATTATTATCCTTCGATGAGGAGTCCATGGCCTCAGTAACTTTCCCGCCACCATCGTTATTTAATTGGTGAATCATTTGAAATGAAAATGGAATACAAATTAATGTTAAAATAAAGGCCACGAATCCTATAATAATTTTTTTCATAATATCACCTATCTTTTATAAAATACACCCTTTTCAAATGTATGCATAAGATAGAATAATATACCATTAATTAAAATATTTGTTTCAATAGATAAAATATATCTGTAAAATAGTCTAAAAAAAGCTTACTAAGACTAACTGTTATAATTAAATATAAAAGGACAATTGTGTATCTATCACTCCCTCTTTTAAATAAAGACTCTAAACGTAATGACAATATTAATTTAAATACGATGGGTAGCATTAAAATATACCAAATAATCATAAAGTATGCTTGAAAATTCATTATACTCCTCCCTCATAGTCTGATTATTATATTCGGTTCATCAATCATTTTATTAACGGAATTAAACTTATATATTATTTTTTCAATTTCTTATTTACTTGATAAGATAAATCTTTGGAGCGTAGATTACTCCTTATACAAGAATGAATACCTTGGATTATCTTCGAATTGTGGATATTTGAATTCCATAGGTAGTAATTTAAATTATCCTATAACTGTAACTATTTTCTTTAGTTAAACAAAATAAAAAATCGAAATTGAGTTAAAAGGGAGGCCTAAGGCCTCCCTTTTAAGATTATTTTTTTTCACCAACTCGTATTTGGTTGAGAAGTTTCACGATTTCCATTTCAGATTTAATTAAATCTTCACGGCTCTTTGCATTTTGTTTTTGACGTTCCTTACGCTCTAATTCCATCTTAGCACGTGCAACGTCAATATCTTCTGCCATCATTGCATCATTTGATAATACATTAATATGGTTATTTGAAATTTCAAAAATACCACTATCAATGGCAACATATGAAGACTCACCGTTCATCTCGATGCGTAATTCACCGACTCCTAGCGGTGTCATCATCGGAATATGGTTATATAAAACAGCAAAGTCACCATCAATTCCTCGGGCAAAAACGCGCTCCGCTTCTCCATCGAATACAAGCTTATCTGGTGTTACCACGCGAATAGTCATCACTGACATAGTACCACCTCACACTATTTCATCTTATTAGCTTTTTCGATAGCTTGCTCGATTGTACCAACTAAACGGAATGCTTCCTCTGGTAAATCATCGTGTTTTCCATCAAGAATTTCTTTAAATGCACGAACCGTCTCAGCAACAGGAACATAAGATCCTTTAAGTCCTGTAAATTGTTCCGCAACATGGAAACTTTGCGATAAGAATAATTGTACACGGCGTGCGCGGTGCACGATTTTTTTATCCTCGTCGCTTAATTCATCCATACCTAAGATGGCAATGATATCTTGTAATTCACGATATCGTTGTAACATCATCTGAACACGACGTGCAACATCATAATGTTCTTGACCTACAATATCTGGTGATAATGCACGCGATGATGATGCTAACGGGTCCACGGCAGGGTAAATCCCCATTGCAGCAATACGACGCTCAAGGTTAGTTGTTGCATCTAAGTGAGCAAAGGTTGTCGCTGGTGCTGGATCGGTATAGTCATCCGCTGGTACATATACCGCTTGAATTGAAGTAATCGATCCTTGTTTTGTAGAGGTAATACGTTCCTGAAGTTGCCCCATTTCAGTTGCCAATGTTGGTTGATAACCTACGGCTGAAGGCATACGTCCAAGTAACGCCGAAACCTCAGAACCAGCTTGAGTAAAACGGAAAATATTATCAATAAATAATAATACGTCTTGTTTCATTTCATCACGGAAATACTCAGCCATTGTTAATCCTGTTAATGCTACACGTAAACGTGCACCAGGTGGTTCATTCATCTGTCCAAAAACCATGGCCGTTTTATTAATTACTCCAGATTCCGTCATTTCATGGTATAGGTCATTCCCCTCACGAGTACGTTCTCCTACTCCAGCAAATACTGAAATCCCACCATGTTCTTGGGCTACGTTATTGATTAATTCTTGGATTAATACCGTTTTTCCTACTCCGGCTCCTCCGAATAAACCAATTTTTCCACCTTTAATATATGGTGCTAATAAGTCTACTACCTTAATACCAGTTTCAAGAATTTCAACTGTTGTTGATAACTCGTCAAATTTAGGAGCTTCTTTATGAATTCCCTCATGTGGTGTACCTGCTGGCACTTCTCCCTTATTATCTACTGGTTGTCCTAATACGTTAAAAATACGTCCCAATGTGGCCTCTCCAACTGGAACACTGATTGCATTTCCTGTATCAACAACTTCTAATCCACGAACTAACCCATCTGTTGCGTCCATTGCGACGGTACGTACAACCCCATCACCAAGCTGCACTGCAACTTCAAGTGTTAATGATTTACGTTCCCCACCAACTTCATAATCAACAGTTAAGGCATTGTAAATAGCAGGAAGATGTTCTAAATCAAACTTTACATCTACTACCGGTCCGATGACGGCTACAATATGACCTGTTGCCATTTATGATGACCTCCTTTTATTCTAAGGCTGAAGCTCCACCAACAATTTCAGTAATCTCTTGCGTAATTGCTGCTTGCCTTGCTCTATTATAAACTAACTGTAAATCCGTAATAATTTCTAATGCATTATCGGTTGCATTTTGCATTGCATTCATTCGAGATGCATGCTCCGAAAGCTTAGCTGTAATCGCTATTCCATAAATTGTTCCCTCGAGATATTTTGGTAAAATAGCGTTGATAACTTCCTCTTCATTTGGTTCAAATGAGTATTGAGCTCTTGTCTTTTCAGTGTCTTTTGGAGCCAATGGAAGTATTTGTTTTTTGGCAGGTTCCTGTGAGATTTTCGATAAATAGTTATTATAAATAATAACAACCTCGCTAAGAACACCGTCCATATAATCACCAATCACTTTATCCACAACTGGTTTTATATCTTGATATACGATATCATCTGGTACAAATACAAATTGATTTTCAATCTTTAGATCAGAGCGTTTTGCATAATCGAATCCCTTGCTCCCAATCATATAAAGTTTATATTCATTGTTCGCATGAGAGTTAATTTCTTGCTGCATAAGCTTAAGAACATTCCCATTATATCCCCCGGCTAATCCACGGTCAGAGGTAATAATCAGGTAGCCGGTACATTTTTTTTCACACTTTGGTTTAAAAAAGGGATGATGACTCATTGTTGACGTACTAGAAATATTTCTAACAATGTCCTCAAGTGTCTCCATATAATGATGATAATTTTTTGTTTTTGCTTCGGATTTTGTTAACTTTGCAGCTGATACCATTTGCATGGCTTTAGTAATTTGACTCGTACTTTGAGTCGAAGTAATCTTATCTTTTATATCACGCATTGATTGAGCCATACTTATCCACCGCCCTTCTATTAATTAAAAACGGCTTTAAAGCTCTCAAGTGCTTCGTTTAATAAATCAGTGTCAGGTAAATCCTTTGTATCTCTAATATGTGATAAAATTTGTGGACGTTCATTGTCTAAGAATGTATAGAATTCTTTCTCGAAACGACCAATATCAGAAACTTCGATACTATCTAAGAATCCGTTAACCAACGCATAAATAATGCATACTTGTTTTTCCACAGGGATTGGTTGATGCACCCCCTGTTTTAAAACTTCAACAGTTCTTTCACCACGAGCTAATCTAGCACGAGTTGCATCATCTAAGTCTGATCCAAACTGAGCAAATGACTCTAATTCACGATAAGACGCTAAATCAAGACGTAACGTTCCGGCAACTTTTTTCATCGCTTTAATTTGGGCTGATCCCCCTACACGCGAAACTGATAACCCTGCATCAATAGCCGGACGAATTCCAGAATGGAAATAATCTGATTTTAAGAAAATTTGCCCATCTGTAATTGAAATTACATTGGTTGCAACATATGCCGATAAATCTCCAGCCTTAGTTTCAATAAATGGTAAGGCTGTAATCGAACCTGCACCAAGCTCATCATTTAACTTCGCTGCACGCTCTAATAAACGTGAATGTAAGTAGAATACATCCCCTGGATATGCCTCACGACCTGGTGGACGACGTAATAATAATGATAATTCACGATAAGCAGCTGCTTGTTTTGATAAATCATCATAAATAATTAAAACGTGTTTTCCTTGATACATAAATTCTTCTGCCATTGTTACACCTGAATATGGTGCAATGTATAGCATTGGAGATGGTGAAGATGCAGCTGCAGAAACAACAATTGTATAATTCATAGCATCATGTTTTTTTAATGTCTCTACAACAGAGTTAACAGTAGATTCCTTTTGACCAATTGCTACATAAATACAAATAACATCTTGTCCCTTTTGATTTAAAATCGTATCAACCGCAATTGCCGTTTTCCCTGTCTGACGGTCACCGATAATTAACTCACGTTGTCCACGACCGATAGGAACAAGGGCATCAATTGCCTTAATCCCTGTTTGGAGTGGTTCGTGAACCGATTTACGCGCCATTACCCCTGTAGCCTTAACTTCAGTTGGACGGAATTTAGTTGTTTCGATTGGTCCAAGACCATCGATTGGATTTCCTAAAGCGTCAACAACACGACCAATTAAGGCATCCCCTACAGGAACTGACATGATACGTCCAGTACGTTTAACTTCGTCACCTTCGCTAATTGAACGATATTCTCCTAAAATGATAACCCCTACGTTATCCTCTTCAAGGTTTTGCGCCATTCCAACGGCACCTGAGGCAAATTCAATAATTTCACCAGACATAACATTTTGTAGGCCATGAACACGAGCGATTCCGTCCCCTACCGTTAAAACTGTACCAGTTTCAGTTATATCTAATACTTGCTCATAATTTTTAATTTGATCGCGCAAAATTGCACTAATTTCTTCTGGTCTGATGGCCACCAATGCTCACCTCTATTCTATTTTAACTCAACATTTAATAAGTTATTTTTTAAGTTTTTCAATTGTAATTTAATTGAGTTATCGTATACAACGTCACCTAAACTAACTTTATATCCCCCAAGCAAAGTTGGGTCGATTACAACATTAAGTTTAATTTTTTTATTTAATTTTTTTGTAAAGGTATAGGTAAGGCGCGTCAGTTGCTCCTTACTTAAATCAACTGCACTATAGACAGTTCCTTCCAAAATTCCTAGGTGTTGATTTACTAATTGATTATAAGCAACCATTATTTCATTTAATAAACTAATACGGTCCTTATCAATTAAAACCATTAAAAAATTAACTAAAATTTGTGATGCATCTTTTGAAAAAACATTTTTTATCAAGTTCTTTTTATCATCCTTTGATAATTTAGGAAGTGTTAAAATTTCCATAAATTGTGGTTGTTCTTTCATAAGTGAACAAATGACACCAAAATCTTGTTTAATATCTTCTAATACTTTATCATCACCCGCAGCATCAAATAATGCATGTGCATAAGTGGAAGCGATTTTACTCATGACTTCCACCCACTTTAGCAACGAACTGATCAAATAATTCATTATGAACATCTGCATCAATTTCTTTTTCAATCATTTTTTCAGCTGAAGATACCGCTAATTCAACGATATCTGAACGAATTTTCGAATATACTGCTTTACGTTCCTGTTCAATATCAGCAGCTGCCTTAGATAATTTTTGTTGAGCTTCTTTACGAGCATTTGACACAATTTCATCATGCATGTGTTGTGCCTGTTTTTTAGAGTTTTCAACAATTTCACGCGCTTCTTCACGTGCAACTTGCACCTGAGCCTCAGCTGATTTCTTTAAGGCAATCGCATCTGATTTTAGCATTTCTGCACGGTTGATCTCTTGAGAAACTAATTCTTGACGTTTACGTAAGAATTCCTTCATAGGAGCCCATGCAAAATATTTAATCACCAGGAATAAAAGTAACGTTGATACTATTTGCAACGTAAAATTGACTAAGTCTGGCATGATATAGATTT